>CACZCD010000011.1:0-37040 GCA_902779565.1 uncultured bacterium
CAATACATTCACCTGCGTAGGCAATGCCAACATTCTGCCGGTCTTCGAGGTGGCCACCAACGCCAAGGCGATCGTGCAGACGCCTGATCCATTGTACATCAAATCGTCGCATGCCCCATCCAGCTATGCAGGAAATGACTATGGCTTCAGGATCAAGAACGT
This sequence comes from uncultured bacterium, assembly GCA_902779565.1. Taxonomy (GTDB): domain Bacteria; phylum Verrucomicrobiota; class Kiritimatiellia; order RFP12; family UBA1067; genus UBA1731. The sequence continues at coordinate 163 of CACZCD010000011.1, forward strand.
GTCATTGAAATGGTACGGCGATATCCAGACGTACTACAGCGATACGAAAGTCTACAGCACGCTCTTTTGCCGACTTCTGCTCGGATGGGCGGAAGCGGGGGAGACGAGCTACATCGCTATAGATTGCCGAGGTGGACGCTACATCGCGGCGGGGGAGGCGAATTGCGTGTCGAGAAACAGGACGCCGCTTGTGATTGCCGTTCCGCAGCCTGGCGGTACGGTTGTGCCGCTGGGAACGCTTTATTTCCATGATTACGCATGCGTGCAGCGCACTTCGACGGAGGCGAATCCCGAGATACATACGTCAGGCCTCTGCGTTGGAAGGTGGAACGAATACGACGGCAATACGGCAGTGGCCGGTAATCCTGCTTCTGTGGCATTCAATGTGTTGTTCGAAGGGTCTGTGGATCTGCTGATGATCGGCTATTGCCGCATCGGCGGCGGAGCGCACGTCACCCTGCGCGGTCCGGACGTGCAATGGAGATATGTGCGCAGGGCCTGGAACGATGAATCGCTTCCCCGAACATTGGTCCTCTCCGATTCGGGTTCCATCGCTGTTGAAGATGGCGCGTATCTCGATATCTGTGCCAGTGAGGATAGTAGGGGACTCAACGCAAAGGGAACAGTAGAGGATCAGAATGCGCTGACCGTAAGGGATTCCCGGCTGTCGCTTCTCAACTGGGCCGGTTCCGGGAAGAACGTCGCAGAGGTGGCTGGCTCACTGCTTGAGATAGGGTACCTTCGTTCTGCCGACACTCTGGCCAACATTACCGGTGTCTTCGCCGGACTGCGGTCTGTTGCGATTTCCAACACCTTCACCATCGCGGCGGCGGATGTGGATAGGGGCAATCCATCGAAACCCGTGGTCACCGGCGTGGAGAACTGGAACCGGCGCGTGCACATCGCGCCGCCGCTTACCGGCACTGGCTCGCTGGCGGTCTCGAACGAGCTTTCGGGCGCGCATGCCGTCTATTCGATGACCGTCACCGTGACGAACGGCGCGAACACGGCGACGGGCCGGGCGTTCGTCGCCGATACCGCAAGCGGCGCGCCGGCCGCGCTCGTGTTCGCAGACGGCGCGAACTGGGCGGGCGAGGTCGTGGCCGACGGCAGGGTGTCCCTCACCAATCTCGTGGATGAGAGCGCCGCCGCGAACGTCTCGTTCGGCGGCATCAGGCTTGACGCCGACTTCCCGCTCCGCGTCTGGAAGACCGGCGGCGAGATCGTGTCGAACGACAAGGTGAACCTTGCGTCGGCGCCGATGGGTGCGCGCACGTTCACGTTCGTCGACATGGACGAGCCGCTGGAGAACGGGGACCGGTTCGAGATAGGGCTTTATCCCGAAAGTGCCGCCTTGCCGCACGACACCAAGACAATCCGCTATTCGGCGGAGCCTTCGGAGACCGAGGGGTGCGTAAGGCTGATGGCGACATACCAGAAGCGTGGCTTTGTGATCGTGTTGGAGTAGTGTCATGGATAGATCCGGCAAACATCTTGCGGCGGCGTTTGTTTCGGCGCTGGTGGCGGTATCATGCGGAACCGCGCTTTCGGCGACGTTCACGGGCGGCAATGTGGAGATCGTGGTCGCTGCAGACGCCGCGCCCTCCGTGAAGTTCGCGGCTGAAGAGGCCAAGACGTTCCTTTCGCAGACGCTCGGCGCGGATGTTCCCGTGGTCGCCAGCCCTGGCGGCGGCAAGTCGCATCTTTTCCTCGGCGTAAACCAATGGTCAGCGGAGGCTGGCGTTTCCATCGACGGCCTCGCGTTCGACGGCTTTGTCACGTTTGCGAAGGGGCCTGACGTGTTCATCGCCGGCGCGGACGACCCCAAGGTCGATACCGTCGACCGCATCAAGAGGCCATCTTGGGGCTCGCACCGTTACGACCACAGCACGCTTAACGGTGTCTATGGTTTCCTTGAACGGTTCGCCGGCGTGAGGTTCTATTTTCCGGGAGAGCTCGGCACGTGCATCGTCAGGAAGAAGTCTCTGACCATACCGGATGGGCGGATCGTGACGGAGCCGGCCCTCTCCATCCGCCAATGGTCGTTCTATTCCGACGGCGAATGGCCGGAGGGTGCGGACGCGAAGCGCGCGATCCATCCGTCGAAGGCGCTCAACATTCTCCGCAACAGGGCGTCGACCAGAGACCTCGGATGCTGCCACGGTCTTAACGGGTTCTGCTATGTGGACCGTTTCGGCAAGACGCACCCGGAGTACTTCGCGCTGGATTCCAAGGGCAAAAGGATGATCGACGGCCAAGGTTGGGCGCGCGGTCATCTCTGTTTGAGTAGCGGCATACGCGACGAGATATTCAAGGACTGCCTTTCCTACCTGAAGGGCGAGGCCGCATCCGTGAGGGGCGTACCGAACAGGAGCCGGAGCAGATGGAATCCGGCTGAGTTCGCCTGGAACTACAACACGACACGCCATTACATCGATCTGATGCCGCAGGACGGACATGCAGCCTGCCACTGCGAGAGATGCAAGGCGCAGATGCGCAAGGATGGCCGCAAGTATCCTGCCACAGAGCTCGTGTGGGGCCTTTTGGCGGAAGTCGCCGCCCGACTCAAGAAGGAAGGATTCGAGCCGACGCTCACGATGATGTCCTACGCCGACTACGCAGACCTCCCTGATTGTCCGCTGCCGCCGAACATCAAGGTGATGGTGGCGAAGACCGGCCCGTGGAAGAACACGATGCCGGGCAACATCGAGGCAGACGCGGCGTTCTACGATTCGTGGGCGCGCCGTCTGGGCGGCAAGACGTGGATATGGACGTATCCCAGACGGGGCGAGACTCTCAACTTCGACATTCCCGGCTGGGCGCCCCGGGCGTGGGGGCGGTACTACAAGGGTGTGGCACCGCATGTGTTCGGCATGTTCGCCGAATGTGAGACGGACCGCGGCATCGACAACCTCATGGGCTATTACCTGCTCTCAAAGATAGGCTGGGACCCGAACACGGACGTGGATGCCGTGATGGAAGAGTTCTACCAGCGTATGTTCGGCGCGGCCGCGGCGGAGATGAAAGCTGCCCTCGATGCGGCCGAGGAGAAGTTCATGAACAACATCGTGGGCCGGTTCCGCATGACGGCGCTTGGCCCCGTTTCGGAGCGGCCGGGCGACCACTGCCTGTGGACGGAGGTGTATTCGGCGGCGGAGACCGCGCGCATCGCGCGGCATTACGAGGCGGCGGCGCGCCTTGTGCCGACAGGTTCGCTCGAAGCGAAGCGCATCGCGCTCTTCAGAAAATGGATGCTCGATCTGCCGCTCAAGCGCGGCGAGGAGTACCGCCGCGCGACCGATCCGAAGGCGGGCGTGGCGCATTTCAGGGCGCACGAAAAGGAGAACCTGCTCGGTGACGACTGGTGGGTCTCCGCCACCGAGGGCGCGACGCGCGACAAGGGCATGGTCCTTGTCGGGAGCGAATCCAAGAAGCTGACGGTCACCGAGTCGCACAATTCGGCATGGGCGCTGCTCAACAGGATGAAGAAGGGACTTGCCGTCCAGCCGGGGGCTAAATACAGGCTTTCATGGTTCGTGAAGGTGGATCTCGAACCTCGGCAGATCGGCGGCGGCGCGGCGGTGGCGATCAACCTCGACGGCCCCGACAAGAAGTGGAAGAAGAGCTGGATCGTCCCGAAGCGGCTCGCCTATCACTCCGGCAAGGTGGACTGGATCCTCCAATCGACGGAGTTCACCGTCCCCGAGGATGCGCCGGAGGGCACCCGCTGTTCCGTGATGCCGTTCGTCCGCTATTGCGTGGGGAACGCATGGTTCGATGGACTGCTTCTCGAGCGGATTCCGTGAATCGGTGAAGACTGTCCGCTGTCGGATGGATGCGAAAGGTCTGATCAGCGTCCGACCTGGAAGCGCGGGTTAAGTTTGCCCCAGAGCACCTGGAGTTCGTAGAAGGGCATGCCGGAGGTCTTCTCGATTTCCTTGTCGGTGATTTCGTCGCTGCCCTGTGCGCCGAACAGCACCACCTCATCGCCCGGCTTCACGTCCGGGAAATCTGTGACGTCCACCATGAACGTGTTCATGGTGATGACGCCCATGATCTTTGCGGAGTGTCCGTTCACGAGCACGCGCCCCTTGTTCCCGAACGCGCGCAGGTAGCCGTCAGAGTAACCCACCGGGAGGTTGGCAAGGCGCGAATCGCGCGTGAGGGTGCAGGTGCGGTCATAGCAGATCGTCGAGCCCTTCGGGTAGGCATTGACGGAGGCGACGCGCGTCTTGAACGAGAACACGGTCTTGAACTGCGGGAAGCCGTCGTAGCATCCGCCCTGGTACAGCACGGAGCCCGGACGCACCATGTCAAGGCGGGCTTCGGGTACGTTGAGGGCGGCGAAGGAGTTCGCGGTGTGGAGCGTGAGCGAACGGCGGTCGAGCTTGGCGGCGCCGATGATGGCGGCGGTCTGTGCGTTGAAGCGCGCAAGCCCCGGACGCACATCGGTGCATTCCTCCATCGGGTAGTGCGTCATCATGCCGGTTATCTTCAGGTGAGGCAGGCGGATGATGGCGATGGCTTCGTCAAGACTGCCGGGGAGTGTCATGTCGAGGCCGTTACGGTCCATGCCGCCGGCGTTGAGGGCGAGGTGGAACTTCAGCAGCCGGCCGGCCTCGGCGGCAATGGCGTCGGCCGCGCGGGCATGCAAGAGCGCACCGATCAGCTCCTCGATGTCGTACGGGAGACCGGTGCGGATCTCACCCGCCGTTGCGGTGCGCACGCGCACGATCCGGCCCGTGTAGCCGCACGCACGTATCTTTGCCGCTTCCTCGTTGGAGGCAATGCCGATGGCCGGGATCTTCTCCGCGATGGCGACCGGCACCAGCATCTCGAGACCGCACCCATAGCCGTCGGCCTTCATGATGGCGCATATCCCGGTTTGGTCGCCGATGACCTTCTTGAACTCGCGTACGTTGTCTGCATAGGCGCCTGTGTCCACATCAAGCCAGGCGTGGCTAGACTCGCGCGCGGGTGCGGCGAAGAGCGAGGCGGCGGCGAAGACGACAAGGAGCGCCGCGGCGGCGAGGCGCCGATACGGTGTGCCTGATCTGTCATTCTGCGCCGAAACGGAATGTGTCGGCGCATTGATAGCGTGCGGTTGGTTAGGGGCTGTCATGATCGTTTGATCGTTTGATTTTTTCGAATGGAGCGCATTATACCATATCGGCAGCCGAGTCATCCCATCCGGCAGATGTCAGCAGTTAGATGAGCTCGAGGGAAAGGGCCAGCGACGCGGCCTCTGTGCGTGACGAGGCTCCGAGCCGCTCGAAGGCGATTGCGAGATGTGCCTTCACCCCGTGCCGCGTGATACCGATGCGTTCCGCTATCTCCTCGTTGTTGAACCCCTTGGAGACTAGCCGGAGGATCTCTTTCTGCCTTGCGGACAGCGTTGGCGTAAGCCTCTTCTCGGCTATGGTGTCAGCGATTTCCTGCGACAGGAACTTTTCGCCGCGCGCTGTCGTGCGGATGGCTTCAATCAGCGTTTCGCTGGAGCAGTCTTTCACGACTGCACCCAGAACGCCAGCGTCTATCGCGACCTTGATGTCTGCTGCCGTTGCGTACGAGGTGAGCAGCAGAATTTTCGCCGCAGGGTTGGTGCCGAGAATCGCCGCTGCGGCCGCTGCGCCATCCATCAACGGCATCCGGAGGTCGAGAATGACAAGGTCTGGATTCAGTTCCCGTGCCAGACGGACGGCCTCCTGCCCATTTTCGGCCTCCGCGACGATCTTTAGCCCCTCTTCGCGGTCAATGAGACGCATGAGGCCCTCACGGACGATCTGATGGTCATCTGCGAAGAGTATTCTGGTGGTATTGCTGTTCGTCTTCATTTCGTTTCTTTCTCTTCCAGAACGACGCTTACTTTCGTTCCATTCCCGGGTTTGCTGGCGATCTTAACGGAGCCATTGAACGCCTTGGCTCTTTCGCGCATGCCGAGGATGCCGAAGTGTCCGTCTGCCGAGCCATGGCAGTTCGCGGGGTCGAAACCCTTGCCGTCGTCCGTTACCGTGAACACAAGCCGCCGTTCGCTGAGTTCGCCTGCGATCTCTATCGTCTCGGCGCGTCCGTGCCGGATGGCGTTGACCGTTGCCTCTCGGATTATGCACAGCGCGGCATGGCGAAACGCCTCGGACATTTTGTCGGACGGGAAGTTGAGGTCGATCACGACGGCACGCCCCCGAAGGTGTGGGGCGATTGTTTCGCGTACTGCGTCCGCGAAGTTCTCCGCGTCAAGCGCATGGTTGCGCAGATCCCACAGGCATGCGCGCAGCTCCCGCCTGCACGATGCGAGGATGCGCTTGGCGGCATTCGTCTCGCCGGCGTCGAGCTGCATGGCCGCGCCAGTCAGTATCTGTGAAATGGAATCGTGGATGTCGGCCGCAAGACGCGTCCGCTCCGTGGTCTTGAGCTCGGCGAGCGCACTTGCCGAACGTTCGCGGAAAAGTTCGCGTCCTCGCTTTTCGGAGAGGTTCCTCAAAGATCTGTTCCAGATGAGAATCGCCGCGATTATGAAGACAAGGATCGCCACGACCCCCGTGAGGCGCGTGAGGTTCCACCAAGGCGGGCGTGCGAGTATCTCAACGTCGTTTGGACGGTCCACGACGAGCCGGATGCCGATCAACTGCGTCCCGGAAGAAAGCGAGGACCAGTTTTCCGTGGCGAGGACGCAGGTTCCCGCTACACGCACGCGACATCCCGGAACAATCTTCTCGCAAGATTGCGGCACGGAGGAGAAATCGATGTCGAGAAGCCGGCCGGCAATGCCGAGAGGAAGTGTTTTGCTCTCGCGCTGTCCTTCGCCGAAGTCGGCAACTGTGCCACACAGCTGTACGCGTTTCCCTTGAAGGGTGATTTTTGTCAGGGATTCAGCCGAAAGATGGTTCTTGAAGTCGCTTTCGGAAAATGGGATTGTCGGTGGCTCCGTGAACGGCGTACATTCGCCAAGACGCGCAATTGCGCGGGAGAGGCGCAGCATGAAACCGTCCGTGGAGGGATAGCCGATGACCTCCACAGACTGTCCGCGCGGGATGCCGACAGGACCGATGAACGAGACGATGGCGCACCGCTCGTCCTTCATCATCAGAAGCGCGTTGCGAGACTGCCAGATTGTAATGAGGCGGCCCTCGGCCTTGTGGCGCCCGAGGCGCGGCATCATCTCCGGTGAGAGTCGGCGCAGCGCGGCAACAGGAGGGGCTTTTTCAAAAGGATCGTCCGGAGGACGTGAGAGAATCTCGATTTTATTCAGGTCCGCTACGAGAAAGCGTCGCTCGTCAATGAACTTGAAGGAGCAGTTGTGCGAGTCGGGGAATCCATCCAGTTTCACGGTGGATCCTATGAGCGCCTCGAGTTCCGTGATCGTCGCGCCCCGCGAAGGTATGGGCGCATAGTACTGGCAGGCGTCGCTGATGATGGAGAGGTAGTTCCAGCAAGGGTTTGTTCCGCTTGGCTCCACATCGCGCAGCTCGCCGACAAGGTAGGCACGGTGGAAATCGTGGCGTCCGCTCATGATTTCGTATGCTGGTCCATCCACTGGCTTCGGCGATTCTCCGTGGCTAAGTATCTCCAGCGTTCTGAACACAGGAACGATGCTCCCCGCCGCGCTTGGCACGATGGCGCCGTCGAACCTTACGCGGTCGCCGGGGATGGGAGCGGGGCCCGGATCGATTGTCCCCATGATGTCAACGCCTATGCCGCCGTCTTCGACAAGGATGTGGCAGAACTTCTCCTGAAAGTTGAGGACATACGTCACCGTGCCCGTCACACAGAATTCTGCGCAGTGGTCGTATGTGTCCGCTTCGACGGCCGTGGCGAGGTCGCCGAGATGCACAAGGGATGCGGCAAGAAGTGTTATGGCTGATAACATGGCTTGAATCAATGGTCAAGATTATACTAAAAGACCTTTTCGTACGGCAAGTAGCCAGTTGGCTACTTGTGCGCGGATATGTCAATGTGATATAAATCGCATCCGTGCGGCAAAAAGGAGTTCAGAAAATGAAAAGACAACGTACAATAACAGTTGCAATGGTGTTTGCACTTGTGGCGATGGTCGCTACCGATGCCATAGGAGGGACGATTACAACGACAACTGAGGACATGACAGCCCAAGGTGATTGGGAGGTGACGGTAGCCACCGGCGACTCAAATGTGGTTTCGGTTGCGCAGACCGGAGCAGGCAAGATCATCAAGAAGGGGGCAGGCACCCTCGTCCTCACGCAGGCGAGCACCTTCACGGGCGGTCTCACGATCTCCGCCGGCAAGGTGATGGCAGAGGCGGAGGGATGTCTCGGTAACGGCAAGGTGCTGTTCGATACGTCTTCAAGCCGCCAGCTGGTCTTTAACGCGCCAAACGCAACATTCCCCAACGACATCGAGCAGGCGGTCTATTACGGTGTAGCTTGGAACGTCAGTCATATCCAGTTTGCCGCCGCCACTACGCTTTCTGGCAACATCACGTCTCCCGGCGGCGACCTGACGCTGGATCTTACCACGGCAGGCGCTCACGCGACATTTACCGGCTCAATCGATATGGGTAATCATGCGTTGATGCTTGACCAGGTGGCGAATGTTTATCTGTCCTGCCCTGTTCATTGTTCAGAGCTCAGGGTTTCGCGCAACGGGTGGGGCAGAACGGGGAAGGTGTATTTCTCAAGCACGGCCAATTCCATACGTCGGATATGGATCAGAAGCGGCGATACCATTCCGACCGTTGTGGATGCCTTTGGCGGTGCGGAACTCTATCACTATTGGCGCTGGGGAGAAGAGAATCGTGCCCGTTTTGATCTCGGTGGCTTGAGTCAGACAATATCCGCAATTGATTCATACCTTCCAGAAGATGGAGGCAATTCATTCGGACAAAACCCCAATGGCGGTACGATCTGGTCCACCTCCGCCGCAACATTGACGATCACCGGCGGTGTGACGTACGCAGGATCGCAGGTCGCCGTCTCGCGTTTCCGTATAAACAACGCAATTTCGCTTGTTCTGGATGCGCCCGGTTTCACGCAGGCGTTCATGGAGCGGGCGAACCTTACGTCCGGCTCGATAACAGTCTCGAACGGCACGTTCCGCGCGACGGATTCGGTGAACTTCAAGAACGTGCCAACGCTGACGGTTGCCGCAGGTGGAGCGCTTGAGACGGCTGTCACGAATGGGACGGTGTTCTCGGGCTGCACGACTTGCACGGTCGATGGCAAGTTGACGGTCGCAACCGGTTCAAATCGTCCGTTTACGCAGGATGCGGTTGCGTTCGCGATCGGTGCCAATGCGGAGGTGACGTTGCCGTCCGGCATGGTGATCTACGCCGCTTCGCTTTCGATCGGAGGCGTCGCCAAGGGGCCTGGCTCCTACACCGCCGACAACACGCCGCAGATCAAGAGCGGCGCAATCGTGATCTCCGGCGGCAGTGCTACTTGGACGGGTGGCGGCGGAGCCGATACAGGTTTTGAGACGCCTGACAACTGGGGCGGCACCTTGCCGGATGTCCTCTTCGGCTCGACGGCTGCGCAGTTTGCATCGGGCGGGGCGGAAGCTTCCATCGGCAAGGCTTATTTCCTGAATTCCATCCTGCTTTCGGCAACGGACGGCTTCACTTTCCGGAAGACTTCCGATGCGGGTGCGCTGAAGGTCACGGAGGGTGTGACATCCGAAAAGGCGACAGCGGACGAGGATGACGTGCGCCAGTATGTATTCGAACCGACTGTAACCATCGATACGACGGTTGCGCGGACGATCACCGTCGCGACGAACGACACGGTCTCGTTCGCCGGTGGCCTGATTTCGCCGTCCACCACGATCAACCTTACGAAGGATGGTCCAGGCACCCTGGAGCTTGGCGACGGTACGACGATTGGGCGCGGGGTGTACTTCAATGAAGGAACCGTCGTGCTGAAGGGGTTGATCGCTTCGCCCGGCCACGTCGATCAGGGAGGAGCCGGAGATCCCAGATGGGGCTCATCCCTCTACATGGATGGCGGCAAGAAAGTCTCGCTCGTGCTGGATGGTGCGACGATCGAGAAGCCCTTTGCTGGGTATCGCGATTCCCCTCTGCTCACGACGGTCAGCAATACGGTGAATACCTTCAAGGGGCAGGTGACGGTTGGAACGCCCGCGACGGAATTGAGGGTGCGAGGGACCAATGGCCTTCTGCGGTTCGAGGGAGGCATCGCCTCGACGTGGTCAATGACGTTCGCCGGCGGCGGCAAGGTGGAGATCTGCGACCATTCGACGCGGACGAACTCATGGAGAAGCTTTTCGCTCGGTGCCTTGACGCGCGTTTCCATCGAGGGGACGAGGAACAAGATTCAGGAGCTTCATTTTCCATGGAATACCGGATTCCTCGAGCTGAAGAAGGACCATGCGACCCTCGAGCCGATCGGTCTCCTTTATTTCGGGTATCAGTACGGAAATGCAGTCTATACGAACACATTGAGCTTGAACATGACGACGCAGCGGGTGGTGAATATCTATTGCAAGGGGGCAAATGCCCATCCCGGCGTGATCATCGGCGAACCGGGTTCGCAGCTGGAGATCTCGGGTTACGGCACGAACACGGTGAACTGGGCGGGCGGCGTTTCGCTGCTGAAGACGGGCGAGGGGTTGCTGCGCATGTCAAAGAAGGCGTTCAGCTCCAGCGGAAATGTGGCGGTTGACAGCGGCGTGCTGGAGTTCGCCGATGGCGGAAGCTGGACGAACGGTCACAGCGTTTCCGTGAGCGGCACGGGAACGCTCATCGTCTCCCAGCCGGCCACCTTCCAGAAGGAAATCGAGCTTTCGCTTGACGACGAAGGCATAATCTCCATTGCCGATGACGTGTCGGTGAAGGTGGAGGCGCTGTACGTCGGCGGCAACAGGATGCAGCCTGGCCGCTACACCTACGCCAATGCGCCGGAGCCGATCAAGAGCCATCTCGATCCGCTTACCGGCGGTGCTATCGTCGTGAAACGGGGCGGCTCGGCTTTCATCATCCGTTGATATCCACAACAACATAGAGGGGCATCATGTCCATTACTCCAATTCTTGCGGCGGCAGTCGCGTTTTCTCTCGAATGGAACCCCACGTACCGGACGGATGTTCCCTACGAAACGGAAATCCTCCCGGACCGGGTGGGCGCGAAATCCTTCCGCGTGTTTGCGGACGGCAAGGAGCTCGACTCGTTGATGTACAGCGGCAAGGCCCCAGGCTCCGTCGGTCTCCGGTTCCGTGTGCCGAAGGGGACGAAGAGTCTCACCTGCCGGGGCGGCGATGGCGCTCCGGTGCTTGCCGACACGTCCCTTGTGGACAATCTCTTCGCCGGTGCGTTCGATGCGGCGAACCGTGGAAAGTGGCAGCTGCCGAAGGGCGTGAAGGTGGAGACGTTCGGCAAGGGCATCATGTTCCGTGCAGACGCGACGGCACCGGCAACCGCTTACGTATCTTATGACGTGGACATTCCGGAGACGCTTGCGGGAATGCCGGTTTGGCAGGAGATCGACGTGGCGAGCCACTCGCATCTCGTGTGGGGAGGTCAGACGTGCATCGTGCAGCTTGATGCCAACGGTAAGGCGCTCCCCGAGACGTTGTGTGACCGTCGCTGGACCACCCACATGCGTCCGCCGGAGAAACCATGCCGTTACCGTGACGAGGGCCATGTGCATCCAAAGGCCCGCAAGCTACGGTTTGTCGCCGAGCTTCGGCGCGTGCTGTCCGAGTATGACGAATACGGTCTGCCGGTGAAGGACCGGTCGATACTTCTTCCGTCGCTTTCCCTCACGCATCTTGCGGTGCGCGTGGCGGAGCGGCTGCCGTTCCCGAAGTGGAAAGACGACTTTTTCGGTGTTGGCGTTTCTGGCAAGCCGGGCGACTGCTCGTTCAGGATGGGCGGCGCAAACGGGCGCTCGATGTTCTATCAGCTCCGCTCGCGTGCGGCATGGACGCAGCACCATCAGTTCCGGCGCGAAGAGGATCTGCTGTTCCCGTCCGGGGCGGGAACAGTGGAGGCGTGGCTCAAGCCCGACTGGAAGGCGTTCGTGGCGGCCAGAAAGGCCAACAAGGCGTCGAGGAAGGCCCCGGCCACGATCTTTGAGGCTTATCAGGCCTACATCGCGGCGCAGTGCAAGAAGGGGATGGGGCCGATGCTGAGGCTTGACTATAGGCCGAACGATCCGTCGCTTTCACTGCTGATGCGCGACCATCGTGGCACGCTCTATACGAACACGTTCGCGGATGTATCGATTCCGGATGGCCGGTGGACGCATCTTGCCATGCAGTGGACACCGGGCGGTAGCGCGGAGGTGTTTGTGGACGGGAAGCGCGTCGCGGAGATGCCGATATCGGATTTTCAGGCCACGCCGATAGCTGACAAGTCCATTGGAAACCCGAACGACAGCTGGGCCATGGAATTCTACTTTGGCGCGGACAACATCTCGGCGCGGAATTCCGTGGGCATTCCGGAAGGCCCTGGCGGCGTATTCTTCGAGGGCGAGGGAGACTGCCTGCGCATCTCATCCGGCTGCCGGTACAAGGACGGCTTCGCGCCGGCGCGCACCTTCGCATGCGACGGCGATACGCGGGCGCTGTTCACGTTCGACCGCTGGTTCGACGGCGTGTCAGGCGGTGGGTTCGGTTTCATTCCGGCGTGCGTGCGCGCGCTTGACGACCGCGTGGACCATGAACTGCATCTCAAAGGTGGTGCGGCGGTGCAGTATTATCCAGCGTCGATCCTCCCCGAGAACGATCCAATGACCGTGCTCGACCATGACAACTATCCCGTGCTCCCGTCCGACGCCGAGTACCGCGAGGCGCGCACGTCAAAGGTGCGTACGTTCTCGGTAAAGCCCGGCGATCGCGTACGCTTCACGGCGGCCGATCGCGCCTACCCCGACTTCGTGGAGTACGAGAACGTCTCCGAGACCGAGCCTCTCAGGTATCCGATCCTTGTGCGCAAGGGCTGTCTCGACCCGCGCAGCTTTGGGGATCTCTCGGATTCGCTTCTGGATGCGGGCAAGACGGACCGGGACCGCGTAAACCGTCTGTTCCAGTACGTGATGCACGCGAGCGACTACTACGCCAATTATCAGGCGTGCTTCACCCCCGGATGCGACGAGCCGCACATGGCCTGCTACGAGGCGATGATCATGCTCAACAGCTATTGCGGCTTCGAGTGCGGTCCGCTCAACAACATGACTGCGAACATGTTTGCGACGGTCGCCAAGTGCCCGTCCGGCCAGACGGCCGGCTACGGCCATGAGTTCGAGCAGGTGTTCTACGACGGCAAGAACCACATCTACGACCTTTCGGCCAGGAGATTCTTCCCGGCGATGGATAACGAGACATCGGCGTATCTGAAGGAGGTAGGGGACCAACCGATCATCAACAGGCGGGTTGGCGGAAACGTCGATCACTTCATACGGCGCGGCACGCGCGGAAGCTGGGTGCAGAACCCGTCGTATGGCGAGAAGTTCGGCGCGATACTGAATCCCGGCGAACGGCTGCGCGTGTGGTACGCCAACAATGCGCAGATGAACAACGTACACACCAAGTCGAAGTCCGGCGTGTACGGCATGAAGAAGCTGGGGCCGGACACCTACGACTACGCGGATGTGCTCGGCTCAGACCAGACAAAGTGCTGGACGATGCGGCGCGACAGGATCTTCCCGCAATACTCGACTTCGGTCATCACATTTGATGGTGCCCCCAAAAGGAAGAACCCCGCCTTCGGGAACTTCACGGATCGGTCGTTCACCTACCATGTGAGATCACCGTATCCGATCGTCTGGACCGAATATGCGGCGTATCTCAAAGGCGGCAAAACCGCACCCCTTTCCGTATCGACGGATTTCGGAAAGACGTACCATGCACTTCCTTCGGGGAAAGACGGCAAAACGGCGCTCGAATATCGGCTGAAGGCGCGGCACGACTTCCTGATTCGCGTGGATGCCTCGATCAGTGCGGTGACGCGCTTCTTCGCCCGTACCGAGGGCGAGGTGAACCCGCGCACCTATCCGGGATGGGTGAAGGGCGGTGAGAACGAGTTTACGTTCAAGGCCGAGCCGGGCGGCAAGGCGACCGTGAGAGTTGGCTGGCGTGAGCCGGCCAAGGAGATTGTCGTATCGGGAGTGGCCAATTCAGGGGCAATCCCGGGTCTTGAACGCGCGCTTGTGGTGGTCGATCCCTCTGAACCGCTCAAGCTTGCCGTGACGGGCGCATCGGCATCGGCGACCGTAAGAACGTACGGTCGGCTTCGCGCCTCGATCTCGAACGGACTGCTGACGCTCTCCTACGACGGCTCGAAGCCGCCTGCAATCAAGCATGGCATCGACAGACCGGTCGCGCAGCGTGAATTCCCCGCCTTCGCGTGCGTGGACATCGTCGATGGCGATGCGGTGAAGAGCGTCACCGCCGTCATCTCGCCGAACGCGCGGCTTCTCCTGCCGGACAGCCAGAAGATGGAATGGACGAAGGAGTTTCGCTTCAAGAAGATCCCCGCCGGCAATTACCTGGTGTTCGTGCTGGGTCGGTGCGCAAGCCGTCCGTCTGCCTGCGCCATCTACTTTGCGGATCCCCTGGACGGGAAAAAGAGCTATTCGGTCTGGAGGCACATCAACGAGTTCATCGACTATCGCGGGATGGTGTTCTTCGGCCGGGAGGGTGGAAGGTCTCGCTGGAAATGGGATACCGTCGTTCGCTCCGACCTTCAGCACTCGTCGGGCGGGCACATTCTGGGCGTAGTGCAATTCCCCGAGACTGATTCGCTGAAGTTCGTGCAGAGGTGGCTCAGCAAGGAGACTCTTGAGTTCGGTGCCGCGCTCATCGTTCCGGAGGGTGACGGCGAGAGCCTGCTTGAGTTCCGGAAGATGCTGTTCGGCCTGAACTGCGACCCGTTCCATGTGAAGTGAATGTTAGTGGTTAGTGGCTAGTGGTTAGTGGCTAGTGGTTAGTGGGTAGTTGTTAGTTAAGAGTTATAATAAGAGTTAGGAGTCGTGATGAAGAAAATGGTTGCGTTGGTTTTTGCCGTTGCCGGCATGCTTGCCGCTCCTGCGGCATGGGAGAATCCGCCGCCCGGGTTCAAGCTGAAGATGGAGCCTGCTCCGATGGCGAAGCGGCTCAAGCAGATCAATCCAGCAGCCCAAGGCGAGTTCAGGCTTGTGCCCACCTACGTCTCTTGCTCGATGTGCTGGGGTGTCGCCGCGCCGGTGGAAGGGCTTTCCCTCGAATTCCGGAAGACGGGAAGCGGAAAATGGCGGAAGGGCGAGACGCCGATGTTCTTCGACGACGCCGCCAATTACCGCGCCTCAATCCTGTACCTGGACGAGGACACCGCATACGAGGCGCGTCTCGTGGCGAACGGGAAGACGCTTGCGAAAGGGACGTTTCGCACATGGAAGTCCGTCGTGCCGGTCGCGAAGACCATCGTGATCGACCCCGCGAAGGCGACCTACCCCCTCGTGATCTCGGATAAGGGCCGTCCGGACGGATGGATCCGCTACACCGCGCCGAAGGGAAAGGTTGTCGGCGGTCCTTGCGTTACGAACACGAGCGTCATCTCAGTGAAGGGTGCGGAGTATGTGCTGCTTGACGACATGACGATCGAGGGTGGCGCCGGCGATACGGAAAGCTGCGTGTTCATCGGGGAGTCCCGCGGCGTGCGGGTTCGCAACTGCGACATCTACGGCTTCGGGCAGGTCGGTTCCCAGGTGTTCTCCGCCAAGGGCTACGGGCGCTTCTTCCTGAACAGCCCGATTTCGGATCCGGAACCCGGCCGCTGCATCGACTGGCACGCTGGCGTGATGATCTATCCGGGATCTTCCGAGATCACCGTGGAGCGCTGCTACATCCATGATCCGCGCGGTCGTTCGATCGCGTGGTACTACTCCCACCCGGCTGGCAAGCAGGGAATCTTCGTGTTCCGCGCCGCTGGCTCCGTGGTCCTGCGCTGGAACGACATCGTCGCCTCCGACCTCCATCGCTGGAACGACGCGATCGAGGGTTGCGACAACTTCGCCGCCCGCGGCGGATTCAACCGCGACAGCGACATCTACGGCAACTTCTGCATCTACGCGAACGACGACTGCATCGAGCTTGATGGCGGCCAGCAGAACGTGCGCTGCTTCCAGAACCGCTTCGAGGCCGGCTATTCGGACGTGTCGATCCAGGGCTGCATGGTCTCGCCGGTCTATCTTTTCGACAACCTGCTTGCGCCTTGCTGCGACGAGTTCGGCGTGGCGAACCCCACGATCAAGACATACGGATTCGACATGTTCTGGTACGCGCCGTATGCGATGATAAAGGGGAACTGCTTAGGGGAGGCGTCGTACAAGCCGGTGCTCGGACCGACGTCACGATGGGACTGGAGAGACGATAACATTTTCGTGACCAACGACGTGCCGACCTCGTGGGCGTGCGGATATCCTGTCCGCGCCCTGCCGTTCATCCTTGATCGCGGCATCATCAAGGACGTCAAGGTTTCGGGGCTCATCGCTACGCCGCAGACCGTCCGCTTCTCCGCACGGTCGAAGGAACCGGTGCGCTACCGCGTAAGGAAGAACTTCGACGCGGACTGGTTCTCCGTGTCGCCATCCGAGGGTACACTCAAGAAGGGCGACAACGCCTTCACCGTCACCTTCTTCCCGGAGCGCATGAAGGACAGGCGGCAATGGCGCTCTGCGTTTCTGCTCCGGACAGAGGAAGGACTTTCGCGCTGCATGTCCGTCTATGCCGAGCGGACGGATTTCGAGCAGCCGGCGCAGCCTATACCCGCCGCCGCGCGTACAATCTATGTCCCGCTCAAGGATCCGATACGTTTCCCGTCCTCCAAGATCGGCAAGGAAGGGGTCGAGGTTGCATTCGATGTCTCGGAGGAGGCCGAATACTGGCTGTTCCTTCGCGGCAAGGCCGATTGGGGGGCATCCGTCGCGGAGGTTTCGGTGGACGGTTCGGAATTCAAGTCTGTTTACTTCAAGTTATGGAAGACTCACGCCGCATGGAACATGATACGACCCGGTACCTCAAGCTACAACTCTGCGGGCGGCTTTGTCCCGTTCAGGTTCAAGCCCGGCCGGCACACGCTCCGGCTGCGTCCATTGAGGGGCCGGCCGCTCACGGTCCTCGACGTGGCGGTCTCGGATCAGCCGCTTGCGTTTGAGCCGCGCTAAGGTCGTGTAACCGCATGGGGACAGACCCTTTGTCCCGCCAACTTGTCCGCCACCGCGCCCGACATGGTGAGTCGCATGCTGGAAGCAGAAGTGCTATAATTCACGCCATGAATAGATCTGTGTTGCCCATTTCTGTCCTTGCCTTTCTCGTCGCTGCGGCGGCATCGCCTGTTGTCGCAGATGCGGCCACGCTTGCGAAGGGCGTCAAGCTGGATTGCCCAGCGCCGGGAAGCTGGCGGTTCCACGTTTCGACGGGTACGATTGCGCCCGGCGTCGAAACGGTGCGCGTGACGCTGAAGAGCGACGAGGAGTCGCCGCCTCCCCGATTCTCGCTCAGGTGGTTTGTGCCGCAGACCGATATCCATCACCTTTGGACAAGCGAATCGACGCACTACGGCATACCGTGGAGCGAGCCGATGAACAGTGAACTTGCCGCATGGATGCCGCTCTATGACTTTCTCGACGCCAACGACCGCAGCCGTTTCGCGTTCGCCTGTTCGGAGGCGCGCCGCAAGGTGGTGTTCAAGGCGCCCGTCAGCGAAACGCAGATGGGCTTCAACTGTTCATTTACGTTCTTCACCGTGCCGGAGGCCCCGATGAAGGAGTACACGGCGGAGATCCGGCTTGATTCCCGTTCCGTGTTCTACGGCGAGGCCATCGTCGAGGCGGCGGACTGGATCTGCCGCGCGGCGGGCATCGCGCCGATGGAATCGCCGGCCGCCGCGTTCGACGCCGTGTATTCCACATGGTACGACTTCCATCAGGATGTCTGCGCGGAGGGCGTGGAGCGTGAATGTGCCCTTGCCGCCGCGCTCGGCATGAAGACCGTGATTGTCGATGACGGATGGCAGATCGATCTGCCCCTCGGCAACCGTCCCTGGAACGGTTACCGCTTCTGCGGCGACTGGAAGCCGGGGCGGCACTTCCCCGACATGGCCGCGCACGTGAAACGCGTGCACGCTTTGGGGCTCAAGTACATGATGTGGTATTCCGTTCCGTTTGTGGGGAAGGACAGCGCCAACTTCTCGCGGTTCAAGGGAAAATTCCTGCCCGTGGAGTGCGCGGGCGGGCATGTCCTCGACCCGCGGTTCCCGGAGGTGCGCGAGTTTGTCGTCCAAACCTACGAGGATGCCGTGAAGGACTGGGGCATAGATGGCGTAAAGTTGGATTTCATCGGGCGCTTTGCGCTCAAGGACGGCGTGGTTGACCCTGCCATCGCCGAGAACTATGCCGGGCGCGACATGAAGTCGATACCGCTTGCTGTCGATACGATGCTTGCCGAGGCCATGCGGCGGCTCAAGGCGCTCAAGCCGGACATCCTCATTGAGTTCCGGCAGCCGTATGTGGGACCGGCCATCCGGCGCTTCGGCAACATGCTCCGCGCCACGGACTGTCCGCTTTCCATGGTGGAGAACCGGACGCGTATCGCACGCCTCCGCCTCACCTCCGGGCGAACAGCGGTCCATTCCGACATGTTGGAGTGGCGCGCGGACGAGACGCCTGAAAGCGCGGCAAGGTGCATCCTCAATTCGCTTTTTGGCGTGGTGCAGTATTCCATGCATCTGGGCGACCTTCCGGAAAGCCACCGTCGCATGGCGGCGCACTGGATCCGTTTCGCCGAGACGCACAAGGAGGCGCTTGTGAAGGGCGCGTTCCGTCCGCACTATCCCGCGAACGACTATCCGCTTCTTGTGGGTGAAAGCAAATCCGAACGGGTGATAGGCGTGTATCAGGAAAATCTCGTGGTCGATGCGGGCGAGGCGGACAAGACCGTCTATGTCCTTAACGGTGCGAACACGGCTTCTTTCATGCTCAACCTTCCGTGTGCCCCTGCGCGGATCGAGGTTTATGACACCTTTGGTACGCGCGTGGATTCGCCTGCCTGTAAAGCGGGACTTCAGCGGCTTGCTGTCCCCGTTTCAGGCTATGCGAGGATCTCATGGGGGGCGGCGGCAAACAAAGATGTTGCACTCTCGACCATCCCTGGCGGTCATATCGGTGGCGGCATCTCTGCGGATATGGTATCATACCGTCCTCTATAAAAAAGGAGATGTCTTATGGTTGGCAGAAAACGTCTAATGGGCTGCATGATGAATAACACCTATAGTCGGTTGACTTTCGTTCTCGTCGGTATGTCTGTCCTGACATCCTTTGCCCGGATCGATGTATTTCCCCAGTCGTTCGATAAGGGGGGATGGGCGCTTGACTGTCAGTTTATGGATGTCATGGGGTCGCCCTATCTGCTGGCCCACGGCTTGGGGCGGCCGGTTCTGGATGCGCGTGCCGCGGTCGCTCTTCCGGCGCCCGGCGACTATCGCGTTTGGGTGAGAAGCCGCAACTGGACGGACGGTGCGCCGGGACGGTTCTCCGTGATCGTGGGCGGCAAGTCCCTTGCGGTCGAGTTCGGCGCAGCGCAGCGCGAGTGGGGTTGGGAGGATGGTGGGGTCGTCTCCGTCGCGCAGCGCGACGTGGAGGTGCGGCTTCACGATCTCACGGGGTTTGAGGGACGCTGCGCGGGGCTCGTCTTTGCCCGACCGGACGAACCGGCACCGACGGGTGCCCTGAAGCTTGACGCGGCCCGCGTGGCGGAGACGGTGTCCGCCGAGTTCGTCGTGGTCGGTGGCGGTCTGCCGGGCTGCTGCGCCGCCGTCGCCGCGGCGCGGAGCGGCGTGAAGACGGTCCTGATTCAGGATCGACCCGTGCTGGGCGGCAACGCCAGCTCCGAGATCCGCGTCTGGAGCGCCGGGGAGGGCTTTACGCAGCCGATCATCGCCGAACTGCGCGGGCGGTTCCACAACATGGAGGCCAATTCCGCCATCTTCGACCAAGTGCGGCGGCGCGTTCTTGAGGATGAACCGAACATCGATCTGCGCCTGTGCTGCCGCGCCTTCGGCGTGACGAAAAACGCCGACGGTTCGATCCGTTCCGTCAAGGCGCTGGACTGGCGGCGGAATCGTGTGATCGAGGTAAGCGCACCGCTCTTCGTGGATGCGACCGGCGACGGTTGGGTTGGATTCTGGGCGGGAGCCGACTACCGGATGGGGCGTGAGGCGGCTTCGGAGTACGGCGAGATGTATGCCCCCGAAAAGGCCGACGGCGATACGCTCGGCGCTTCGCTCATGTGGACGAGCGCGTTGGCCAACGACGACGTCCCGTTCTCGGCGCCCTGGGCGGAGCCCAGCGCGCAGGGGCATTCGGCCGTAAACGGAGAATGGAACTGGGAGTACGGAATCCATCACGACATGATTGCGGATGGGGAGTTCATCCGGGACCGGCTTCTGAAGGCGATCTACGGGGCATTCTCGCTCGCCAAGCGCAACCCGGACAATTCGCGCCGCATTCTCGACTTCGTGCCGTTCCTGCTCGGGAAGCGCGAGTCGCGCCGGCTCCTTGGTGACTGGGTGTTCAGCTTCAACGACGTCACAAACCATGTGGAGCATGCGGACGCGATCGCGAAATGTTCGTGGAGCGTCGATCTTCATTATGACAAGACGGAAACGACCGGCGTTGACTACCTCACGTACTGCGTCCAGCCGCACTTCGGTCGCACATACGTTCCGTTCCGCTCCATCTATTCCCGGAACATCCCGAACCTCCTGATGGCGGGCCGCTGCTTCAGCACGACGCATGTCGGTCTCGGGTCGCCGCGCGTCATCAACACGCTTTCCCAGATGGGGGTCGCGGCGGGATATGCCGCTGCGATCTGCCGCCGTGAAGGCATCCGTCCGCGAGAGGTCTTTGCGCGGGGGCTGGTGCGCGAGATTCAGCGCAAGATGGGGGGCGACTGGCCGGGGAACCCGGATCCGGCACATGCCACCTGGCGCATTGTGGACGATGAGTCCGAGGGCGTGACCTTCGGAAAGGGATGGCGGCTCGGCTGGAACTGTAACGGTGAGCAGGTGGGGCATGTCTCGCACCGGTGTGGTGCGCTGTCCACCGCGGAAGACGCGGTCTATCCGCTGCCGGTCGCGGCGGCGGGACGCTATCGCATCCATGTCAAGACGCCGTTCGCACCTTGGCCGCGGGAGAAGATGAGTGGCCGGGCCGCGTACCGCGTCGAAACCGCGGAAGGCGACCGGACGGTTCTGATGGACCACTATCTCCAGCAGGGGCGCTGGCGCGCGCTTGGAGAATTCACGCTGAAGCCGGGTGCTCGGCTGAGGATCGTTCCGCGCGAGTCCACTGTGGCGGGGACGCTCTATGCCGATGGCGTCGCCCTTGAGCCGCTGGATCGATAGCGACCCAGCCAACCGCGGGACGCGCACGGGTGACGTGCATTGGTTGCTTTTGCCGTGTGCTTTATAGTATAATGCGCAACCATTCCAACAAGGAGGATTCATGAAACACCCCCATACGCATCTTTTGAAGTTGATGGGCGGCGCTTGTGCGCTTACCCTCTCTCTGCTCGGCGCGACGGCCTTCGCCGAAGAGTCCCACTGGCACCGGGGCGCGCGCTCCGTGCATGTCTGGCATCCGGGGCCGGGCGCGGAATGGGTCTATGGCGAAGTGAAGGTGGAGGCCTCCGTCCCTGGCAGCTATTTCTCGGTGATCGGCTTCAACTGCGGCTACTTCGGCATCCAGGAGCTCTATGACGGCTCGCGCGTCGCCATCTTCTCGGTGTGGGATCCGGGCGATCCGTTCAACTTCAGCGTGAAGGCCGACAACGTGGAGGAGCGTCTGCGCACCAAGAACCTGTACGCGGGCAAGGGCGTGACTGTCGGACGCTTCGGCGGCGAGGGCACGGGCGGGAAGTCGATGATGCCGTTCAGCTGGAAGATTGGCGACACGTGCCGCTTCGCCGTGTACGCGCGGCGGGATGGCGACCATCGGGCCGCCTACACGGGCTACCTCTGGCGCGACGGGGCGTGGTTCAAGATGGCGACCTTCAGCACGCTCCAGTCCAAGGGCGATCCGGCGATCAAGGGCGTGTACAGTTTCGTGGAGGACTTCCGTCGTCAGCCCGAGTCGAAGCAGCAGATCCGTCGCGCGTCCTTTCTCAACTTCTTCTTCAAGCCGGCGGGCGGCGAGTGGGTGGCGGCGGCGGACGGACGCTTCACGGCCGACAACAATCCGTCTCCCGCCATTGATGCCGAGATCGTTGAGAACGGTTTCACGCTCACGACGGGCGGCGCCACGACGAACAGCCACGTCAAGCTCAAGGAGTCGATGAAGACGCAGGTCGGGCCGCGTCCGGAGGCCTGCCTCAAGGTCGATGCTCTCACGCCCCATCCGCAGGTTCTCTTCAAGAACGGCGACGTGGTGGAGGGCGTGAAGACGGCGGTCTTCCGCATCCCCGCGCTCTGCACCGCGCCGAACGGCGACTTGGTCCTCGCCTGCGACGCGCGGATCGAGAATGGCGGGGACCTCAACTGCGCCAAGCCGATCAACATCGCCATCCGCCGCTCGTTCGATTGCGGCAAGACATGGACGGCGCCCGTTTTCTCCTGGAAGTGGCCCTGGAACCAGAACCGGCATTGGGCCGGTTCCGATCCTTCGTTCGTGGTCGATGCGCAGGCGAAGAAGATCTTTCTCTTCTACAACGTGTGGGAGAGCGCGAAGGGCGCCGGCATCTTCCGGTTCTGCGTGCAGGAATCCGCCGACAACGGCGCGACCTGGTCGAAGCCGCGCGAGATCTCGAAGGACATCGCGTTCAAGGGATGGCCGTTCGGCAAGCCGCAGAGCGAGGGCGGATTCATCTTCATCACGTCCGGCTCCGGCATCCAGACGAGCGACGGCACGCTCCTTCATACGCTCGTTCACGTGAACGACGGCAACGCGCTTTTCGGCTCGACCGACCACGGCCAGACGTGGAAGGCCATCGGCACCCCCGTGAAGGATGGCGACGAGTGCAAGGTCGTGGAGCTCCCCGACGGCTCGTGGATGATCAATTCGCGTTGGAAGGGCGGCGGTCGTCAGATCCATGTGACGAAGGATCGCGGCAAGACGTGGGAGTCCCGCTACGACCGGAAGCTTGAAGACCCCCAGTGCAACGCGCAGATCATGCGCGTGGGCGATGTCCTTCTCTTCTCCAACTGCAAGAGCCCGGCGCGCCGCCACAGTCTGCACATCCGCGCGTCAACCGATGCCGGCGCCACATGGAACGAAGGTCTGTGCGTGCAGCCGCTTGGCGCCGCCTACTCCGACATGTGCGTCGTGCCCGGGCGTGAGATCGGTATTGCCTATGAAGGCGCCGGATACGCCACGATCAATTTCACGACGATACCCTACGCGGAAATCTCCGAAGCGCTCGGCGGAAAGTGATCAGGATACCTAAGCAAATGAAAACCATCATCACTTCTTTTCTTGTCCTCTTCACCGTTGCCGCCACCGCAAAATCCCCCGTCGCCGTCGAGTGGCGCGGCGCGGGCGAGACGATGCCGGCTGCCGTGGCGCGTCCGTTCGGGGGCTTTCTGCCCGACGGACGTTTCCTCGTCGCGGGCGGCAGCTACTTTGACGAAGGCGTAAAGAAATTCTCCGACAATGTCTACGTCCGTTCGACGGAGGGCAAGTGGTCGAAGGTCGGCGAGCTGCCGCACGACGTTGCGGAGGGCGTGACGTGCGAGATTCCAACGGGAATATTCTGCGCAGGCGGTACTGACGGCGAGAAAAAGTTTACTGATGCGTTCGTGTTGTCGGTGGACAACGGAAAACCAGTCGTGTCGGAACTGCCGCCGCTGCCAGAACCCGTGGTCATGGGCGCGGCTGCCGCCGACGGCACGAAGGTCTACGTTGTCGCCTCGCTGAAGATCTATGTGCTTGACACGGCGGATCCGAAGGAGTGGAAGTACGTCGGCCTGAGCTTGTCGCCCGCGCGCGAGCAACATGTCGCCGCGATCCAGAACGGCGACCAGAAGGAGAAGGTGCTCGTCGTCTACGGCGGATACGACATTAAGACCAAACAGCCGATTGACAGCGGGATGGCCGTTGTCCTTTCTAGCGTAAATCCAACTCGCGTAACTCCAGCAATCCCACCGTCAAGCGACAAAGTCGTCAGCGAGGGGATCAGCACGGCCAAGGTCATCTCCCGCCTCCCTGAGAACACGACGACGATTGGCGCGGCGTTTTTGCCGAGCGGCCACCAGCACATCCTGCTTGTCGGTGGCTTCGGCAAGGAGGGGTGGATCGACCGTGCGCTCAAGGGCTCGGAGGAGATCGATCCGGTTAAGCTCGGCTGGCAGAGGAAGATTCTCGCCTACAACTGCGTGACGGATGCGTGGTGCGAATACGGGGAGATCGCGAAAACCGACAGACCGCGCTGCGGCGCCGCCGCCGGCATAAGGTCCGGCAAGACGCCGGAGCAGTACACGATTATCCTCGCAGGCGGCGAGGTCGCTCCCCGGACGCGCACGTCGGAGGTCTCCGTCGCCTCGTTCCGCAAGACCGGCAAGTTCGGCGCGATGGCGTGGGCCGTCGTTGGCGTGTATGCGCTTCTCATGGTCGGCATGGCCTGCATCTTCATCTTCAAGAAGAAGGACGAGAACGACTACTTCCGCGGCGGCAACCGCATCCCGTGGTACGTCGCGGGCATGTCCATCTTTGCGACGATGCTCTCCTCCATCACCTTCATCGCGATTCCGACGCAGGCGTATCTCCAGGACTGGCGCTACTTCGTGATGGCGTTCTTCATCATCGGCATGGCGCCCGTCGCGATCTACTACTATCTGCCGTTCTTCTGCCGGCTCGGCATCACTTCGGCGTACGAATACCTCGAGAAGCGGTTCAATCTCGGCGTGCGTCTCTTCGGTTCGGCGGCGTTCGTCGTGTTCATGGTCTGCCGCGTGGCGGTGGTGACGCTTCTGCCGGCGATCGCGCTCAACGCCGTCACGGGGATCTCCATCGACGCGTGCATCCTCATCTGCGGCATCCTGACGATGATCTACTGCTCGCTCGGCGGACTGGAGGCCGTGATCTGGAGCGACTTCGTGCAGGGCATCGTCCTCATGGGCGGCGCGGTGTCGGTGCTGGTGCTCCTCATCCTCAAGACGGGGCCGGACGGTGCGCACTTCTCGACGTTCTGGCAGGTGGCGGACCATTACGGCAAGAACCAGATGTGGGATTTCCGTCTCCTCTTCACGCAGCCCGTCTTCTGGGTGGTCGCGGTGCAGGGGCTGATCTCCAACCTCTCCAGCTACACGTCGGATCAGTGCGTCATCCAGCGCTACATCGCGACGCCGGACGAGAACGCCACGAAGCGTTCGCTCTGGTTCAACGGCTGCATGAGCGTCTTCGCGCAAGTCGTCTTCTACGGGATCGGCATGGCGCTCTTCGCGTTCTACCACACGCATCCGGAGGCGATGGATGTGACGATGCCGAAGGGCGACTCGGTGCTGCCGATCTTCATGGCGACGGAGATGCCGCCGTGGCTCGCGGGTTTGGTGATCGCGGCCGTCTTCGCGGCGACGATCTCGACGCTTTCGGCGAACCTCAGCTCCGCCTCGACGGCGGTCGTGACGGATTTCGTCAAGCGCTTTAACCCCGGAATCTCCGGCAAGATGCAGATTCGCTGCGGGCAGGTCTGCACGTATGTCGTCGGCATCATCGGCATCCTCGCGGCGCTCACGCTCGCCCGGATGGAGTCCAGCGCGCTCTTCGACAACTTCAACAAATACATCGCAATGCTGACGGCGGGGCTGACGGGCCTCTTCTTCATGGGCGTGTTCATGCCGCGCATCAAAGGCCTCGCGGCGGTGCTCGGTCTGGCGGCCAACTATTTCGTCTGCTTCAGCTGCGAGATTCTCCACTGTGACGTGTTCGGCCTCAAGTTCCATCCGTTCCTCCTGGGCGGCATCGGGCTGGTCGTCTGCGTCGCCGTCGCGTACGCCGCCTCGTTCGTCTTGCGCGAGAAGGGCCGGGACCTCACAGGTCTCACGCTCAAGACGCTGAAGGCGAGACCGTAACGGAAGACGCCCCGCCCCCGTTCTCCGCGAAAAATCGTGAGGCGGCGGGTGCTTGCGGAGAAAGACGGTTTGTTATATACTATGCGCCAAGGAGAAGAACCATGCCCGAGACAGAAATGACGGAAGAAGAGGAGATTGTCGCCACCGATGGCGGTGATGCGCAGATCAATGATACCGATATCGTGTTCGATTGTCCGCACTGCGGACACAACCTTTGCATCGACTATCGCGGTGCCGGGCTGCAGATTACCTGCTCCGAGTGCGGCGAAGCGGTGCTGGTGCCGATTCCGGACGGCATGAAGATCGACGATCTTGATCTCGATCCGGGTGAGATCCTGAAGCAGCTTTTCGCGACGCGGCGCAACCTTCAGCGGGCCGAGGCCCGCGCGGAGGCGCTCGAGGCGAAGCTGGCGAACGTCGCCGAGAAGCTTTCGGCGGCTCAGGACGCCCTGCACGCCGACACATGACACCGCTGTCGACCAAGTCGCTCATCGTGAATGCGCTGACTCTGTCGCGCGTTCCGTTGATTTTTGTGTACCTCGTGTTCGCCATTCTGGGGAACTTCAGCGAGTCGTACGTCTATCCGCTGGCGGCGATTCTTGCCGGGGCGGCGGCCGGGATCTCGGACTTCTTTGACGGGATGCTCGCGCGCCGCTGGTGTGTGGTCTCGGACTTCGGCAAGATGGCCGACCCGCTGATGGACAAGGTGTACTTCATCGTCGCGTTCCCGTCCCTCACATGGCTGGCGGCCATGCAGGGGGAGTCCCGCGCCCATGCGGTCGTGCTGCTTGTGTTCACGATCCTGTGGATCCTGCGCGACCAGTGGGTGACGTTCCTTCGCGCCGTCGCGTCGCTCTACCATGCGAACGTGGCGGCGATGTGGCTTGGGAAGGTGCGCACCGCGCTTTCGTTCCCGTGCGCGGGGATCATCTACGTGTATCTCGCGTTCCATCGGTTTTGGCCGTCGTCGGCGGCGGAGACCGGGCTGCAGGTCTGTTTCGTGGTTGAGGGGTTCCTGATCCTGCTCAACCTCTACTCTTTCATCGTCTACACGCGTTCGTACTTCCCGTATGTGCGGCGCGCCATGGGACGCGAATGACCAGTTGATGGGAGGAGAATGAAGAATGGCTAAGGACTTCAAGATCGTCGAGCCCGAGTTTGTGACGAAGGCGAAGCAGTCCGCCGTGGCTGCGGTGGAGGCCCGGTTCAAGCACGAGGAGGAGATTCGCCGGAAGATGGAGCGGCGCGCGCGCGCCAAGGGGTGCCTCGCCTGGGTCATCCTGCTGGCGATGGCGGCGGCGGGCGGCGTCTATTGGGCGTGCCGGCACTACGGCATCGACATCAGCGAGGTGCGCTTGCGCGTGCAGGAGGAGCTGCAGACGCGCCGGTACGAGCGCATCGAGGAGGTGTTCCGCATTTCGCCGATTGCCGATTGGCGTACCGCGCCGGAGGATTTGCGGCCCGGCAAGGCGGCCACAAATACCATCTATTACGCGATGCTGCCGGCGGACGAGGGGCGGATGCTGCTGGAGCTGACCGTCGCGCCGGGCGGCTCGATGTCGGTGCGCCGGCTCTCGGCGATCGCCGAACCGGTTGCTCTGGAGCCGGACGCGTTCCAGCGGCTCACCGCGAAGACGCCCTATCTCATCCAGGCCGGCGGAAACGTCTATTTCTGCTCGGGGAAGAAGGTTTCCGCGGATAAGGAAACTTTCCGGAGCCGGCTTTTCAGTCCGGTCGCCGCGCCGGATCAAAAGAAAGGGCGATAAATTTTTCTCTTGAAGTTCTCGCCGTTTTAGGGTATCTTACGCACCTGTTGGAGAAATCAGATGAACAAACTACTGCATGCGATAGTGTATTTGATCCTCATCGTGGCTGTGGCCGCGTTGGTGTTTGAGAAGAGCTTGTTTGACAAGCGTTCGCTTCTCGGCGATCGCAACCGGGCGATGGAGGACTACATCGTGCGGCTTGCCCGCACGATCGAAAAGGCGGATGCGCCGCGCCCGATGACGGTGCCGGAGGCGAAGAAGGACATCTCGCCGATCGAGGCGCGTCAGGTGGATACGCCCGAGATGGAGAATGTGCTTGAGGAGTATCCGGCCCAGCTTGAGACGCAGAATCTCGAGACGTTCAACTGGGATACGTCGGCGGTGCGCCTCCAGCTGCGGCAGCTCTACATGTTGGGCCCCGACGGACAGCCGGTGCCGGATGCGGCGAACTACAACAAGCCGATGACGAAGGGCAAGGGCACGATGGCCGAGCTTATGGATCAGCTCTTTGAACGCGCGAAGGCCCAGCAGTCCACGCTGAACAGCACGCGTGCCGCGCTCGCCGAGATCCGCGGCAAACTGGAGTCCGCCATCAGCGAATACAACAAGCTCAAGCCGGACGCCCGCCTGCTGAAGATGACCGAGGAGGAGCTGAAGCAGAAGATCACGCAGCTCGGGCAGGAGAAGGAGACGCTTGAGGAGCAGGTCACGAAGCTCAAGTCGCGCGTCGAAGAGCAGACGGGCGAGATCACGAGCTTGAAGGACGAGGTCTCGACCGCCAAGGACGAAACCGAGGCCGCGAAGGAGGAGAACGCCGCGCTCGAGAAGAAGATCAAGCAGCTCCAGAAGCTCATGCAGCAGATGGCGCAGCAGCAGAACCAGGCCTCCGGCGCCGCTTCGGGCGGTCAGGGCGGCACGGCCGTCACGTCGCTGCCGGCCGGTGAGAAGGGCAAGATTTCCGCCGTGGACAACAAGCTCATGTTCTGCGTCATCGAGTTTACGGATGAGGCCATGAAGGAAATGCTCGGGCCGGAACGTCAGGGTGCGTTGCCGGCGCTTAAGCTCGGTATCCGCCGCAAGGGCTTCAAGGGCCCCGCCGGCGAATTCGTCGGAAAGGTGGCGCTTCGCCAGTCCGTCTCCGGCAAGAACTTCGTGATTGCCGACATCTTGGGCGACTGGAGCCAGGCGCCGGTCGAAAAGGGCGATGTCATCTTCTCCGAGTAAATGGCTGCTGCTGGCGGCGTTGGCGCTGCTGGCGGGCTGCATCGCCGATACGGCGGAGGATTCCGATCTTCCGTGGTCGCGCGATCAGGGTTGGGAAGGGCAGATTCCGATTCCCGGCAATGCGGCGGGAAGATATGATTGAGCATGAGACATTCATTGCTGAAACAGGCGGCATCCGTTTGGATGCCGCTTTGCTTATGCGCTTTCCCTCCGTCCCGCGCTCTTTTGTGCGGGAGGCCTGCGATGCGGGCGAGGTGAGGGTGAACGGACGCCCCGCGCCGAAGGGGATGAAGCTGAAGGGCGGCGAGACGGTGGAGGTGGCGCGTCTCGATGAGGCGGACGACAACCATCCGGCACCCGATCGGACGGTGCGCCCGGCGTGCATTTTCGAGGATGGCGCGCTGCTGGCGTTCGACAAGCCGGCCGGCATGCCCGTCCAGCCGCTGACGCGCCATGAGACGGGGACGCTCATGAACGGCGTCGTCGCGCGGTGGCCGGAATGCGTTGGCGTGGGAGACAGCCCGCTCATGGCGGGCGCGCTGCACCGCATCGACGCCGATACGTCGGGTCTTGTCCTGGTCGCGCGGACGGCGGCGGCGTTCGGGGACCTTCGGGCGCAGTTCGCCGCCCAGACGGTGAAGAAGACGTATCTGGCGCTCGTGGAGGGCGCGGTGGCCGTGGGCGGCACGCTCGAGAATGATCTTGTCCACATGCCGGGGCTTGGCTACTGCAAGATGGTGGAGATTTCCCGCGCACGGCTTTCCGGCGCGGAGCGCGAAGCCCTCGCCGCCAAGGCGCTCCATGCCGTCACGTCATACCGGCCGATGGGCTTTGCGCGCGCAGGGAATGAGGAGCGCACGCTTCTGGAGGTGACGATCTACACGGGTGTGACGCATCAGATCCGTGCGCAGCTCGCACTTGCTGGACTTCACATCGTGAACGATCGGCTCTACGGGGCGTTCGCGGTCGAGGGTCAGACGGGGCATTGTCTGCATGCGTGGGCGGCCTCGTTCCGCCACCCGGTTTCGGGGGCGTCCTGCGAGATCCGCACCCGCCTCCCCGACTGGGCCAACATCCCAACTTCCTGACGGCCTTTGGGTCGGTGGGTTTCGTACGGGTGACGCGTTTCTCGTTTCCCTTGTGCGGCGGATGGCCGTTTGGTATAATGGGCAGCGTTGTATTTCTTGGGAACTCTCATTTGAGGAGAAAATCATGAAAAAAGGAATTGGAATTGCCGTGGTGGCCGCGCTCGCCCTTTCGGCGCAAATATTCGCGGCAAATGAGACGGTGACGGTGTCGAACGTGGAACAGTTCGCCACCGCGCTTCTCCACATGAACACGAACCATAACGCGACTGATACCATAATCCTGAAACGCGGCTCCTACGACGTCTCCGACCTGGATTTGCCGTACTACTGGACCACATCGAACATGTGGGACAGCTCCTCCGCCAACTTCGGCATATCCTACTTCACGATTCGCGGCGAGACGGATGATCCGCGGGACGTGGTGATCTACCGGCGGGAGCCTGACTCCAAGTCCCTGATGTACAACTATGTTGGGTTGGTGGCCAACCTTACGTTCTCGAATGCCGTCATCAATACGGCCGGGTACTATCCGATCCGTTGTGTGAACACCAACTCAAAGTTCAAGAACGTGATCGTGACGTGCTGCTCGTCGCCGAAACATGGCGGCGCGTCGAGGAGCGGGACATGGACGGACTGCAAGTTCATCGGAAACACGGCAGCCCGATACGGCGGTGCCCTGTATGACGGATCGAAAGCCTATGGATGCCTGTTTGAAAACAATAAGGCTGGCGAAAAAGGCGGGGCGGCCTATTGGTCGACCCTTTCGAACTGTGTTGTACGATACAACACCGCGGAGAGCTACGGCGGTGGGCTCGGCGACAGTTGCTTTGCCACCGACTGCCTGATCGCGTGCAATGTCGCTGCGACCTACGGCGGCGGCGCTTACAGTGCCACACTTTCCGGTTGCGTGGTGAGCAACAACACGGCGGGCACCCATGGCGGCGGCCTGTATTCGGCAACCGCCGACGGCTGCACCATCGAGGAGAACGGGTGCGCGACGCAGGGCGGCGGCGCGCACAGGAGCACGCTCACCGACTGCATCGTGAAGCGCAACGGCACGGCTGGCAGCGGCGGCGGTCTCGGCGAGCGTTGCTTTGCCACCAACTGCCTGATTGCATGCAACGTTGCAACAAACTACGGTGGTGGCACCTACAGCGCCACGATTTACGGTTGTGTGGTGAGCAACAACGTGGCGGGAATCAGCGGGGGCGGGTGCTACGACGCGAAGGCGTACCGTTCGCGTATCTGCATGAACATCGCGGAGGGGAAGTCTGCATCCTCCTATTCACAGGGCGGCGGCATGCGGAGCGGCGTGGCGGTGGACTGCGAGATCGATGGAAACGCGGCGTTCGACAACGAAAAGGGAACGCAGGGCGGCGGGGCCTTCATCGCGACGCTCACGAACTGCCTTGTGCGCAACAACTACGCCGCACGCCTTGGCGGTGGTCTGTGCACGTGCGTGGCATACCGGTGCGTGGTGTCGAACAACGTTTCCGGGTCAACAAGCGCAGCCGGGAACCTGCGTACGATGACGAGCGTGGAGAATTGCGACATATACGAGGGTGCGATCGACGCGCAGTGCGCGCTGGTGAACTGCCGCCTGATGAACTACACCAACGGAAACGTCATTGCGGAGGGGGCGAACGTGCATACGAGCGGATGGGTCAATGGGACGCCTACGCTCATAAAATCGTACTGTCGGCTGACGGACTGCCTGATCGTCAGCAACGTGGTCACTACGCTCATCACCGGTTCGGACAACAATCTGACGGCATTGACCGGATGCACGATTGCCGACAACCAGTACGACAACGTGACATCGGGATTCAAGACCGAGGTTGGCAGGCTTGTGCTTGTGAACGACATCATTGCGCGCAACAGAAACAAGAACGGCACGCAATCGCGCAACGTCAACTGCTCATTTGACTACGTGGCGGTCACAAACTGCCTGTTCGGGTCATACGACCGATCCGGCACCTTTGTCTATCCGATGGTGAACGTGATCACGAACAACAATCCGCGTTTTGTGGATGACGGTTCGCGGGATTCCTATGCGCTCAAGCGCAGCTCGCCCGCGCGCGAAAAAGGTCTGGTGCAGGATTGGATGGCCGACGCGCTCGACGTCCGAAACGACGAAAACTATCCGCGTCTGCGGGACGGCAAGGTGGATATCGGCTGCTACGAATGCTGGCTCGATCCGGCCGGCACCCAGATGATCATCCGCTGAGCGGGACGCGAGGACTGATATGCGTAAGATTCTTCTCCTGACCTCCTGTTGCGTTGCCGCCGTCTGTTCGGCGGTGACGATCGACGGTTCCTATCGGGTGGTGGTGCCGAGCAAGGAGCCGAGCGGCATCGCCACCGCGCTCACCGAGGCGGCGGGGGCGCTGACGAACGCGTTGAAGGTGGGCGCGGGGCTGAATCTGAAAGTCGTGCAGGCCCGCTATTTCAAGGGCGGACACGCCATCTACATCGGCGAGGAGCCGGCAAAGAAGGCCGGACTTGTGCCGTCCGACCTGAAGGACTTCTCGAGCGTAATCGCCGAGAAGGGCGGCGACATCTACCTGTTCGGGCGCGACCGTGCGCTTCACAGGCGCAATCAGTGGTACAATGCGCCGATGCCGTCGATTCGGGCTGTCACGCGGTTCATGGAGGAGTTCCTGGACGTGCGCTTTCTCATGCCGGGCGACATGGGTACCGACATCCCGAAGATCGAGAAGGTGGAGGTGCCGGACGGGACGTTCAGCCGGAATGATCCGCGGCTTGAGTTCGACCGCTATTCAAGCGCACATTTCGGGTTCCCGATCCACGACTACGCGTCCGGCTGTTTCGGCAGCGGGCGATACTATGTGGGCGGCGGGCATACGTATCCGAAGGCGTGTCCGCCCTCGAAATACTTCAAGGATCATCCTGAGTATTTCGGGCTTGTGGGCGGGCGGCGTCTTGGCTCGAACGAGAAGAACCCCACGCTCTGCATCTCCAATCCCGAGGTGCAGGAGCTCATCGTGGATGCGCTGAAGCAGCGGCTGGACGAGGGGTATGAGGTCGTAGAACTCGGCCAGAACGACGGGTGGCAGTTCTGTGAATGCGAGAAGTGCAAGGCGATGGGCGGACCGGGCGCGGAGTACATCGGTGAGAAGATCTGGCGCCTCCACCGCGATATCGCCGAGCGGCTCCTCAAGGAGCGCCCCGGAAAGTCCGTGCTGATCATCTGCTATTCGGCGACGCTCAAGCCGCCGCAGACGTTCCGGAAGTTCCCGGCGAACGTGATGATCGAGCTGTGCCACGTAAGCCCGGAGCAGCTGGAGGAATGGAAGGGCTACGAGGTGCCGCTTGGATTCACGGCGTACATCTACCTCTGGGGCGGCTACCAGGCGCTCGGCTACACGCCTAAGCGCAGCTGGATGCGCTGCCGCGACTTCGCGAAGCTGATGGTTGACAACGGCATCCGCGGTCTGTTCCGCTGCGGCTACGGCGAGCTGTTCGGCTTGGAGGGGCCTACGTACTGGGTGTTCAACCATGCGATCGAGAACCCCGACCTTGATGTCGATAAGACCGTGGACGAATACTGCTTGCGGGCGTTCGGTCCGGTCGCCGGGCCGAAGATGCGCAAGTTCTACGAGACGCTCGATCGGCGGCTCCGCGGCATCAACCTCATGGAGGGTTCGATGGACTGCGGGGCGATCCGGCCGACGAACGCCATTGACGACGCGCAGATCTCCAGCTCGATCGAACTGATGTCGTTCGTGTACGCGCCGGACGTGCTCAAGAAGATGGAGTCGCAGCTTGCGTACGCCGAGCGGCATGTCGATACGCCCAAGCGCAAGAAGCGGCTTGAACTCGTGCGCACGGAGTTTGAGTACGTGAAGAGCCTTGGCCAGATCGCCACGCTTTACGCGGCGTTCCTCACGTCGCCTGCGAAGGGCACGCTTGAGCCGCTTTTGGAGAAGATCGAAGCGCGCAGCCGATACTTCGATGGCCTCTGCACCGAGAAGGA
This sequence comes from uncultured bacterium, assembly GCA_902779565.1. Classification (GTDB taxonomy): domain Bacteria; phylum Verrucomicrobiota; class Kiritimatiellia; order RFP12; family UBA1067; genus UBA1731. The sequence goes on from CACZCD010000011.1 coordinate 34,267, forward strand.
CGGCGGCGCGCGCGCGCTGGACGGGTGGCCGGAGCTGCGGCTGTTCCGCGGAAACAAGCGTGACCTTCTGGAGACCAACGGGCGTCTGCTGGCGACGCTCGGCGCGCCGGTCTGCTGGGATCCCCAGGTGATCCGGGCGAGCGGTACGCTGCCGGGCGAACGGATCGCCAACTACAAGGTGCCGCGCACGGCGGCGGTGCCGTCCGCCACCGATTTCGAGGGCGGCGAATGGGCGGCGGCGGCCTGGGCGGATCTCGCTGGCGTCCAGATGGAGCGGATGCCGTTCAAGGCGCGGTTCAAGGCGCTGGCCGGGACGGACGCCCTCTATGTGGCGATGGAGAGCGACCTGCCGGACGGGGCGACGGTCGACAAGTTCAGCCGCGACGGACTCATCTCGAAGACCGAGAACTGCGACATCCTCATCGCGGCCTCCGACCTGCCCGACAAGCGTTGCCACTACATTTTCAGTCCGATCGAGGATTCGTTCTATGATGCGCGCTGCGGGTTCATCCGGGATCCGCTCGATCCGTACTTCCGCCGGGAGGACGCGCGCTGGAGCGGCGCCGCAACGACGAAGAGCACGCGGGGCGGCGGAAAATGGCGGATGTTGGCGCGCATCCCGTATGCGGATCTCGGCGCCTCGGCGCCGAAGCCTGGCGACGTATGGCGGTTCAACATCGGGCGCGACACGAACAAGAACGTGGTGCCGTCGAAGCCGGCGCTTCTCCTGTGGAGCCCGAACCTGGAGACGCGTACGTTCACGTCGCCGTACGCGATGGGACGGTTGACGTTTTGAATGAACAATCAAGGAAAGGAGCGGTTGAGATGAAAGGAAGAATTGCGGTCGCGGTGGCGCTGTGCGCGGCCTCGTTCACGGCGGCGGCGGTCGTGGTGGACTCTTCGTACACGATCGTGCTGCCGGACTACGAGCGGAGCGGCATCGGCGCCGAACTGTGCCGTGCGGCCGATACGCTCAAGGCGGCGCTCAAGGAGGGGGCCGGTCTGGAGCTGCAGATCCAGACGACCAAGAAGTTCAAGGGCGGACGCGCGATCTACATCGGCGAGGCGGCGGCGAAGCGCGCCGGGCTTGTGCCGTCCGACATGAAGGACTTCTCGAGCGTGATCGCCGAGAAGGGCGGCGACATCTATGTGTTCGGCTGCGATAGGGCGATCCATCCTGGGATCGGGGCGAACCCGCGTCACATGGCGCCCGTCCCGACCCTGAGGGCGATCGCGCGCTTCATGGAGGAGTACATGGACGTGCGCTTCCTCGCGCCGGGTGACGTGGGCACCGACATCCCGAAGATCGAAAAGGTGGAGGTGCCGGACGGGACGTTCAACCGGAACGATCCGCGGCTTGAATACTCCGTGGCGCCGCACGGCACCGCGCTCTACGACTATGCGAACGGGATCTTCGGCCGCGGCCGGTACTACAGCTATGGCGGCCATACCTATCCGAAAGCGTGTCCGCCCTCCAAGTACTTCAAGGACCATCCCGAGTATTTCGGTCTCATCGGCGGGAAGCGGATCGGGTCCGACGAGCGGAACCCCACGCTCTGCATCTCCAACCCGGAGGTGCAGGAGCTGCTCGTCGAGGAGCTGAAGCGGAAGTTCGATGCCGGCTCCGATGTGGTGCAGCTGGCGCAGCAGGACGGCTGGCAGTACTGCGAATGCGAGAAGTGCAAGGCGTTCGGCGGACCGGGCGCGGAGTACATCGGCGAGAAGATCTGGCGTCTCCACCGCGACATCGCCGAGCGGTTGCTGAAGGAGCGCCCCGGAAAGATCGTGCACATCCTCTGCTACTCGGCCACGCTCAAACCGCCGCAGACGTTCCGGAAGTTTCCGGCGAACGTGATGATCGAGCTGTGCCACGTAAGCCCGGAGCAGCTGGAAGAGTGGAAGAACTACGAGGTGCCGAAGGGCTTCACCGCCTACATCTACCTCTGGGGCGGCTACCAGCCGCTCGGCTACACGCCCAAGCGTAGCTGGCTGCGCTGCCGCGACTTCGCGAAGATGATGGTCGACTACGGCATCCACGGCGTGTACCGCTGCGGATACGGGGAGCTGTTCGGCTTGGAGGGACCGACGTACTGGGTGTTCAACCACGCGATCGAGAACCCGGATCTGGACGTGAGCCAGACCGTGGACGAATACTGCCTGCGCGCGTTCGGTCCCGCCGCCGCGCCGCAGATGCGCAAATTCTACGAGACGCTTGATCGGCGACTGCGCGGCATCAACCTCATGGAGGGCGGGCTTGACGGCGGCGCGCTCCGTCAGACCGACAGCTACCGCGACGCGCAGATTCAGGCACCGATGGAGCTGCTCGCCTTCGTGTACACGCCGACGGTGGTGAAGACGATGGAAGCGTCGCTTGCGGCGGCCGAACGTCTCGCCGACACGCCCAAGCGCAAGAAACGTCTTGAGCTTGTGCGCACGGAGTTCAACTATGCGAAGAACCTTGGGCAGATCGCCACGCTCTACGCGGGGTTCCTCACGTCGCCCACCAAGGGCACTCTCGCACCGCTCCTGGACAAGATCGATGAGCGCAACGCTCTTCTCGACGACATCTGCTCCGAGAAGGACGGTCGTGCGCGCGTAATGGACGGGTGGCCCGAAATCAAGCTCTTCCGGGGCATACCGCGTCCGTTCCTCCATTCGAACGGACGGCTTCTCGCGACGCTCGGCTCGCCGATCGGCTGGGATACGAAAGTGCTCCGCGAAAGCGGCGTGCTGCCAGGCGCGTACATCAAGTCCTACAAGGTGGCGCGCACGGC
>CACZCD010000011.1:37072-45416 GCA_902779565.1 uncultured bacterium
ACCCGCTGCCGGGGACTTCGAGGGCGGCGAATGGGCGGCGGCCGCATGGGAGGATCTTGTCGGGATGCAGATGGAGAAGGTCAAGCAGAAGGCGCGGTTCAAGGCGCTGGCCGGGGCGGACGCCCTCTACGTGGCGATGGAAAGCGACCTCGCCGACGCCTCGCCGGTGGATGACTTCGGCCGGGACGGTCCGGTGTGGCGAACGGAGAACTGCGACATGATGGTCGCTGTCGGCAACCAGATTGACAAGCGCTGCCATTTCATCTTCGCGCCGATTGACGGGTCGTTCTACGATGCGCGGTTCGGTTTCCTGAAGGATCCGCTCGATCCGTACTTCCGGTCGGACGATAAGCGCTGGAACGGTCCGGTGGAGGTGAAGAACTCGCGGGGCGGCGGGAAGTGGAAGCTCTTCATCAAACTGCCCTACGCCGCGCTGGACGCCACGGCGCCGAAACCTGGCGACGTTTGGCGCTTCAACATCGGGCGCGACACGAACAAGTACCAACGCCCCAGCAAGCCCGTGCAGCTCCTGTGGAATCCGAATCTCCAGTCGCGGTCGTTCACATCGCCGTATGCGATGGGCCGGTTGGAGTTTAAATAAAGCGTTAACCGAACCAACTACCAACTACCAACTTACCTGAAAGCCCGCCGCCCGCGCTTCGCACGGGAATGTAAATGAGGATAAGTCTAATGTCCACAAATATTGAACGAGAAGCATTGCCACAAACTCTCCCCCTGATACAGGGGGAGTGCCCCGAAGGGGTGAGGGGGTATGATTTTCGCGCTTGTCATACTCCCCCGGCCTACGGCCACCCCCTCTATCTTAGAGGGGGAGTTTTCCGAATCTCTACCAACTATCAACTACCAACTACCAACTTACCTGAAAGGTGGATCAGATGATTACAAGAAGAACGTTCTTTGGCAGTGCAATAGCCGCGCCGGCGCTTCTGTCGCCGGTCAAGGGATTTTCGGCAACGGAAGCCGGAACGGGTGGCGTCCGCGAAGAGGCGCGCAATCTGCCGGTCGCCGGCGAGTGTGACGTGTTGGTGGCGGGCGGCGGTCCGGCCGGCATCGCCACAGCCGTTACCGCCGCAAGGGGCGGGGCGAAGGTGACGCTCATCGAGGCGCACGGCGCGCTCGGCGGCATTTGGACGAGCGGTCTGCTTTCGTGTCTCATCGGTTTCGACGGCTCCGATCTCGACCGCGAGATCCTGGCGCGGCTGGACAAGTACGGTGCGCGCCACATGCGCCGCCCGAAGAACGATAGCCGTGCCTTCATCTACGAGCCGGAGTACATGAAGCTCGTGTGCGAGGAGATGTGCGCCGAGGCCGGCGTGCGGGTGCGCCTGTACACATCGGTGGTGGCGGCGCTGCGCGATCCGTCGGGACGCAACATCTCGGCGGTCGTCACGGAGTCCAAGAGCGGGCGCGAGGCGTGGCGCGCGCGCCGGTTCGTGGACTGCACCGGCGACGGCGATCTCGGTGCGCTGGCCGGCTGCGGCTTTGACGTGGGCGGCGATGCGCCCGGCGATCCGGAGCAGCCGGCCTCTCTCGTCGCGCTCGTCACGATTCCGGACGACAGCGGCATCCTGAAGTGCATCGCCAACGAGCCCTCCAACTATGCGGCGGACGGAAAGCGCATCCACGACTCCAAGGACAGGCTTTTGGCCGAGATGAAGCGCGTGGGCATTTCGCCGTCGTACGGTCATCCGACGATGTTCCGGGTGCATCCGCATCTGTACGCCTTCATGTGCAACCATGAGTATGACGTGCCCGTCGATGACGCCAACGCGATCACGGTGGCGACGATGCGGGCGCGGCGCGAGATCTTTGACATGACCGACGCGCTGGTCCGCAAGGGCGGCGACGCCTGGAAGGGGCTCCGCCTCGTGGCCACGGCCGAGCAGATCGGCCACCGCCGCGCCCGCCGTCTGCACGGGCGCTACACGATGACGGTCGAGGACTGTCTGGAAGGGCGCCAGTTCCCCGACGGACTCTGCACCTGCGCGTTCGGTCTGGACGTGCATGCCGTCTCGAAGGCGATGAACCGGATCCGTCCGGCGGGGGCGCCTCTCAACATTTCACGCAACGTGAAACCCTACCAGATTCCGCTTCGTGCGTGTCGCGCCAAGAACCTCGACAACCTCTACATGGCGGGGCGCTGCATATCTGGGGACTTCCTCCCGCAGGCGAGCTATCGGATCACCGGCACCGCCATCGGGCTTGGCGTGGGCGTGGGCAAGGCCGTTCTGGAACCCTGACGGAGGGGGCGCGCGCCACAAATGGACCGGTTTGTGGTAAAATGCAGACCTGTTTATGGCAACTGTTGTCTTCGATAATGTCTGCAAGGTTTATACGCGCGGTGAAACGCCGGCGGTGGATCGGTTTTCGCTTGAAGTGGGCGATGGCGAGTTCCTGGTGCTGGTCGGTCCTTCCGGCTGCGGGAAATCGACGACCTTGCGGATGGTGGCGGGGCTGGAGCTGCCGACCTCCGGGAGCATCATTCTCGGCGGCCGGGACGTCACTACGCTCCCGCCGAAGGACCGCGACATCGCGATGGTGTTCCAGAACTACGCGCTCTATCCGCACATGACGGTGCGCGAGAATCTTTCCTTTGCCTTGAAGTTGCGCCATGTGCCGAAGGATGAGATCGCGCGGCGCACCGAGGCCGCCGCCGAGACGCTGGGGCTTTCGCCCTACATGGAGCGCCTGCCGAAGGCCCTTTCCGGCGGACAGCGCCAGCGCGTCGCGCTCGGGCGCGCCATCGTGCGCAATCCGAGCGTGTTCCTCTTCGACGAACCGCTTTCGAATCTCGATGCGAAGATGCGCGTGGAGATGCGCGCGGAGATCGTGCGTCTCCACCGTCGGCTCGGCGCGACGATGATCTACGTCACGCACGACCAGACGGAGGCGATGACGATGGGCACGCGCATCGTCGTGATGAACGGCGGACGCATCCAGCAAGCCGCCCCGCCGATGGAGGTCTATTGCCGCCCGGCGAACACCTTTGTGGCCTCGTTCATTGGAACGCCGCCCATGAACCTCTTCCCGCCGCCGATGCTCGATCTCGGCCGGACGGTCGGCGTGCGGCCGGAGAACATCCGGATCGAGGCGGCGAAGGACGGTGCGCCGCCGCCGGGTGGTATTGCGGCGACGGTGGATCTGGTGGAGCCGCTCGGGAGCGAGACACTTCTGCACTGCTTGACGGAGGATCGGAAGGTCAAGGCGACCGTGCGCGTGGTCGGCGGCGATGAGAACGTCCTTTCGATCCGTCCGGGCGACCGCGTCACGCTCCTCCCCGACATGTCAAAAGCCATAACATTTGGGTAAACGATAAGTGATAGATGACCAACCACTAACCACTAGCCACTGACCACTAACCACTAGCCACCAGCCACTAGCCACCAGCCACTAACCACTAGCCACCAGCCACTAACCACCAGCCACTAACCACTAGCCACTATGAACTTACATGACTTTGATAACGCCGCAGATTTTCTTCCCGACGAGTGTTTCCGTCTGCCGCCGGATCTGGCGATCATCCTCGGCAGCGGCTGGGGCGATGCGCTGAAGAAGGACCGTGTGCTCTGCCGCATTCCGTATGCCGACATTCCGGGGATGGGCGAACCGACCGTGGCGGGACATCCCGGCGAGTTCCTACTGTATGAATATGCCGGCCGTCGCATTGTGGCGTTTTCGGGCCGCCGCCATTGGTATGAGGGCGTGGGCTGGGAGACGGTTGTGATGCCGGTTGAGCTGGTCCGGCGCATGGGCGGCGCGGCGCTCCTGCTCACCAACGCCTCGGGCGGCATCAACCCCGCGCTCCGTCCCGGCGACTTTGTGATTCTCAAGGATCACATCAACACCATCTCCCTCAACCCGCTCATCGGCCCGCAGGTGGAGGGCTGGGGCGTGCGGTTCCCCGATATGACGGAGATCTACGTGAAACATTACCGCGATCTTCTTCTGGCGGCGGCGCACCGTCTGGATCTTCGCGTGATGGAGGGCGTGTACGCGTTCACGAGCGGACCGGTCTATGAGACGCCGGCGGAGATCCGCGCCTACGATCACATGGGCGCCGACATCGTGGGCATGAGCACCGTGCCGGAGGCCGTGTTCGCGAAGGCCTGCGGCATGAAGGTGGCGGGGCTGTCGCTCGTCTCGAACTATGCCGCCGGCATCTCCGCGCATCCGCTCACGCATGACGAGGTGATTGCGACCTCGGCGGCGGCGAAGCCGACGATGGCCGCGATCCTCGACGAGTTTATTCGATCGGTTTGAGAAGTTTGAGAAGTTTGAGAGGTTTGAGAAGTTTGAAAGGTTTGAGAGGTGTGATGGAAACGATTAAAACTTTGGGTGGCGGCGCGCGCCGTTGCTTCTTCTGCGTTGCGTTGGCGGGCTCGTTCGCCGCCGCCGCCATCACGCGAATGGATTATCCGGACGCCAACACGGTGCTTCTCGACGACATCACGCGGGTCGAGTACGCGGCGGACGGTACGTTTGTCATCGAGAACGACGAGCGCATCCTGGCGCTCACGGACAAGGGCCGCCGCTCGCTGCGCTCCACCACCCTTACCGTCTCCCGCCGCTACGGCACCGCGGAGATCGTGAAGGTGGAGATCATTGGCACGAACGGTGTGGCGCGCCCCGTGGATTTCCGCGCGACGATGAAGGAGACCACCGACAACTCGTCCAACGCGGCGAACATCTACGACCCGCTCGACCGCAAGATCACTTGCGCCGTGCCGGGAATCCAGGTGGGCGAAACGCGGCGCGTGGTGACGCGCGAGCGCACGCTGAAACCGCGGATGCAGGGTGCCTTCGCCACAGGTGCGCTGTTCGAATCGACGCAACCCATCGTCCATGCCTTGCTTGAGATCGTCGCGCCCTCGAACCGCCCCCTCGCCAACATCAAGATCCGCCATCCCTTAGAAGGGACCCTGACGCGCGCGCCGGACGAAACGCTTCCCGACGGACGCACGCGCATGCGGTGGGAGGCCCAGAATGTGCCACAGGCGTTCCCGGAGCCGGACATGCCGTCCTTCGGATCCGTCGCGCAGAAGCTGCTCGTCTCGACGGTGCCGAGCTGGGAGGAGGTGTCGCGCTGGTACTGGAACCTGTGTCTTCCGCGCATCGAGGCCGCGAACCCCGCGATGACCAACAAGGTTGCGGAGCTGGTGAAGGGGCTTACGACGGACACTGAAAAGATCCGTGCGCTGTTCAAGTTCGTCTCGCAGGAGATCCGCTACATGGGGCTTACGCTGGAGGACGTCTCCCCCGGCTATGCGCCGCACGACGTCCACATCACCTTCGACAACCGGTACGGCGTGTGCCGCGACAAGGCGGCGCTTCTGGTGGCGATGCTGCGTCTCGCCGGCTTCGACGCGTATCCGGTGCTGATCCATGTGGGGCCGAAGAAGGATGAGGACGTTCCGCTGCCCTATTTCAACCACGCCATCGCCGCCGTGTCGCAATCCTCGAAACTCGTTCTCATGGATCCGACGAACGAGAACACGAAGGATCTCCTGCCGGCCTACCTGATGGACCGCTCGTATCTCGTGGCGCATCCGCGCGGCATGCCGCTTGCGGTCGTGCCGGTGAAGCCCGCCGCCGAGAATGCGTTCCGTGCGGAGACGAAGGGGACACTCGAGCCGGACGGCTCCGCGCTCATCGAGACCGAAGCCACCTTCGGCGGCGTGAACGATCTGTTCCGCAGCTCGTTCGTGAAGAAGACGCCCAAGGAGCGCCGCCGCACGTTTGAAAGCCTGTTGCGCGCGGCCTATCCCGGCGCGGAGCTCCTTTCGTTTGAACTGCAGCCGGCCGACCTGCGGAACACCGACCGTCCGCTCCAGGTTTCGCTGACGGCGCGTCTTCCGGATCTCGTGGTGCGCGGCGAAACGCGCGATGAGCTCACGCCGCCGTTTGTCTTCTCCGGTTTCTCGATTGCCGACCGTCTGCTCTCCAGCGGCACCGAACTGGAGCACCGCCGGTACCCGCTCCGGTTCGTCTCGACGGCGCTGGCGGAGGAGCGGCTGACGCTTCGGCTCGGCGAATCGGTCGGCAAACCGCTGAAGATGCCGCCGGATGTCGCGGAAGGGAAGAACGGCTGCCGGTACGAGCGCCATCTGTCGGTGAAGGAGGATGTCCTGACGGCGGTGCGGCGGCGTTCCGTCGATACGACGGAGCTTTCGCCCGAGGGCTATCTCGCGCTCAAGGAGGATCTCGAGGCGATCGAACTGGGCGTGCGGCGCAAGCCGCAGTTCGTGGCGCGCGATGCCGCCCAGGAGGCGAACGTGCGCGTCACCCTGGACCGCCGCGACGTGCATCTCGTCACGCCGTTCACATGGACCGTGACGAACACGTGGGAGAAGGAGGTGCTGACCTACGCGGGCAAGAAGTCGTCCGCCGAGCTGTCGTACAGCTTCAACCCGGCCGTCAGCCATGTGGAGCTCGTTTCGGCGACGGTGTCGAACCGGAACGGACGCGTCCATCCGGTGACGGCGAAGGAGATGAATGTGCTGGACGCGGGATGGGTCGCCTCCGCGCCGCGCTATCCGGCCTCGAAGAAACTTGTGGTGAACCTGCCGGCGGTCGAGATCGGGAGCGTGATTCGGGTGACGACTGTCGCGACCGTCACCAACTCGCCCATTGGCTACTGCAACCTGTTCACCTTCGATTCCACGGAGCCGTTGGGCGTGAAGGAGCTGCTTCTGGAGGGGGTGCCGCTGAAGGTGGCGCTGGGCGGCGATCTGGAGCGCGTGATCGAGACGAATTGCTTCGTCTTCGCCGTCACGAATCCGGCGACGTTGCCGCGCGAAGGATCGCAGCCGCCCGCGCTGCTGTGGCGGCGCAGCGTGCTGGTCTCGGCGGCGGACCTTGAGCAGCATCGGGAGACGATGCTCGATGCGCTGGCGGAGGCGCGTGCGAAGGGTTCCGAGGAGGCGGCGGAGAAGGCGCATCTGCTGGTCGAGGGCCTGAAGACGCCGGAGGAGCGGATCAAGGCGGTGCGCGACTGGCTGTGGCGGAACGTCCGTATGGCCGGGCCGGGGATGTTTGCGCTGCCGTTCGACAAGGCGTTCTTCCCGCCGGACCGTTCCCTCGCCGACAGCTATGCGTCGGCCGCGGACTGGATGAACACCTATTTCGCCATGCTGGAGGCGATCGGCTGCGAGGTGGAGTATGTGCTGTCGGATGGCGACGCGGCGGGCTATCCGTCGTTGCGGAAGTTGCGGGTGGATGTGCCGCAGCCGGATGATTTTGACGATCTTCTCATCCGGGCGCGGGTGCGGGAGGGCGGCTGGTTCCTCGGGCTTTTCGATGGCGAGGAGAAGACGTTCATCCTCGACTACGAGAACGACTGCACGCCGCTGGGCGTACGCGACGTGGAGGGGCGCAACGGCCGCACCGAGAACTGCATGACGTTTGACCTCAATGAGACGGGCGCGGCGCGCATCACGGTCTCCAATTCCACGTGGGGCGTGGCGGTCGCCGGTCTGCGCAAGAAGTATGCGGAGATGCTGCCGGAGATGCGTTCGCGCCATCACACGGAGCTGATCGGAAACATCGCGGAGTCCGCAGAGGCGGTCGGCGGTTTGGAGACGGACGTGGAGGGCTATCCGTTCACGATCTCCTACACAGCCTATGCGCCGAACTACGCGGCGAAGAACGGCGACTCGCTCACGCTCGTGGTTCCGGGGCTGGGCGGTACGTTCCTGCCGAGCGCGGAGTCGGAGCGCAAGAGTCCGTACTCCTTGAGCGGACGGTTGCGTCCGCTCGTCACGGTGCGCGACATCGTGTTCCCCGAGGGCTATACGGTGGTGGAGCATCTGCCCGAATCGTGGAAGATCGTGCTGCCGGGCGGCGGTGCGCGCTTCCGGAGCGCGGTCACGCATCATGTGGAGGACGGCCGCCTGCACGTCACGTTCCGCGAGGAGCTTCTGCCCGGCGGCGCGATGATGTTCGGGAAGGATTGGCTCGGCTTCTTCCGCGACTGGAACCGCCGCACCAATTCGCGCCTCATCCGCACCGTCATCGTCCGCAAGGAGTGACAGGTCGCTGCGCACAGAATCCACGAGACGAGTGTCCTTGTGTGCGTGCGGTGCCGTGTTTGTGGTGCCGTGTGTGGGTTGCCTGTCAGCGTGCGCGGTCCACCGCCCCAACGGTACTCGCGCGCGAAATGCGCCGTCCCGCCTTGCGCCCGCACCGCTCCGCAATCGCCAGATTGCGTTCGGGTGCGGTCGCTTCGCGGTCCGGCGCATTTCGCATCGCTGCGTTCCGCTGCGGGGGCGGTGGGCCGCGCGGTTGGCACGGGCGCGCGGGCGCTTCCGCGCGGCGGTCACTCCGC
>CACZCD010000012.1 GCA_902779565.1 uncultured bacterium
CGTCGTGTGCGAGGACTGGCTCACGTTCGGAGCGGCGCGCGACTGGTTTTCGCTCCCGCTCGGCTGCTGGGCGCTCGGCTCGTGGCTCGGTAAGACGCTTCGCGCCAACTCGTTCGGCCTTGTCGAGGCGCTGCCCGATGCGACCAACAGATGGATCGCGCCGCTTGCCGCCGATCTCGGCATCGTCCCGCAATCCCGCTGGCATCTGGTAGAGGGGAACGGGGAATGGGGAACGGGGAACGGGTCTCAGTTCTGGCACTTTGTGACGCCGTCGAACACGCTGCAGCTGACATGGCTGAACGCGCTTTTTGACCGCGATCCGTCGCGTCCGGTCTCCTTCCAGTGCGAGGTCTCCGCGAACGGCGACGTGGAGTTCCGCTACGACCTCTCGGCGCTGGCCGTTGACGTGGTCTCGAACGTGACGGTGGGCGTGTCGTGCGGCGGCGGGGCGCGGTGCCTTGATCAGCTGTCGAAGTCCGTCACGTCGCTCCGCTTCGCGCGCATCGACCCGTTCGACGCGGTGCTTTCCGACCGCGACGGCGACGGGATCTCGACGGTTGACGAGGTGTTCATCCACCACACCGACCCCGGCAACCCCGACACCGACTTCGACGGGCTCTCCGATTCCGACGAGATCGACGTGTGGAACACCGACCCGACGGATCCGCACACGGTGCGGCCGGACATGCCGGACGGGATGGCGGTGAAGATCGGCGGCGAGAATCCGTGGGCGTATCCGGAAGGCTCGACGAACACCATCTGGGAGCACGTGTTCTACTCGGGGACGACCAACGGCGCGTTCGCGTACCCGCAGCCGGGCGACAGCACGGCGGTGCTGGCGGTGACGGTGTCGGGCGAGGGGTCCGGCGAGCTGGTCGTGGGCGGTACGGTGGTGCCGCTTCTCGCGCCGCCGCAGATGCGATCGGGCACGACGTCGTCAACGCTGATGGCTCCGGTGCAGAAGGGCGTCACGCATCCCGTCTATGTGCGCGCGGACGGTTCGCTTTCGGTCTCGTTCGACTCGGGGCAGTTCGCGTTCGGCATCCTGCCGGACATCTCGGCAGGCGTGTGGACAGGCCGCATCAACTTCCCGAACACGAAGGCGCCCGAGGCGTGCGTCCACCATCTCGAGACGAGGACGGTGGCGGTGTCCCTGCCGATGAGCGCGGACGCGGAGGCGCTCACCTGCGAGTGGACCGGGGGCGACGGGGTGGAGGCGCACAACCATCCGCCGCGGTCGGCGACGCTCGAAGGGGAGTTCTCGCCGAGCGCGGGCGCGACCTTCCCGTATTCGCTCGACCATCCCGAATACCGGTTCGGGGCGAAGTCGTACGAACAGAGCGTGAGGTTCTGTCCGCGCCCCGAGAACGACCCGGGCGAGAACGAGGGCGATGTGCTACACTGCGGATGCGTGGCGGGATGCGGCTGCGGCGGCGAATGCGAGCCGGGCTACTGCATGTGCGACGACCCGACGGTGAACGAGAACCCCGAATACTGCCAGCTTCACGAGATGCCCATTTACGAGTGCGAGCACCTTCATGGAGAGGGCGACGATCCAGACTACGACGAGGCCTCGGTCCTGCCGCAGATGATGGGCGTGCTGCCGCTCCGCGTGCCGACGTACCACGCCCAAACACTCCACATCGACGTGCCGTCCGGCGACTACACGCCCTGCTGCCCGTGCCCGAGCCACGCCGCGAACCACACGGATGTCGCGTTCCTCTCCCACCGGCTCTCGGTGGTCGGGCAGGGCGGCGTTCCGTTCAGGACCGCCACCTCGCCGTGCGACGTGCATGTGGGCGGAGTCGCGCCGAGCTGCGTGGCGGGCGACGCGCAGTTGCTGCTCGCGACGAACGGGGCAGTGAGCGCGGATCTGCGCTACACGGTGTTCGGCGTGGGGATCTCGTCGGCGCTGGACGGCGTGGACCTCGCGGCGCTCAATGCGTACGCGCCGGCGTTCGGGCTGCCGATCGCGCCGGGGACCAACGCGCCGACGGCGAACCTGAACCTTGAGATGAACGTGAAGATGACGCAGGGGCGCGTGCGGCTCTCGTTCGTGAACCCGGGCTGCCGCTTCCTTGTGATGGCGGAGATCGGCGCGGGGAACAGCCGGTACTGGAGCGTCCTTGCGGACAGCGCGACGAAGCCGGTTCTGGACGTGTCGATAACCACTTGGCGGCGGATGTTCGGCAGGAGCGAGGGCGAGGACTTCTCCGTACCCGTGGCGGTGATGGCGGCGGGGACGGGGACATGCGACGTGAAGTTCACGTACTGGACGGTGGTCAACAGCGAATTCGCCTCGGACGTCGCCGTCCAGCGCGTCACGGCGGTGACTCCGGTAAAAGGCGACGGCAACATGAACGGCGGTATCGACGCCAATGATGTTGCGTTGATGGGGAATGGCCGTCCTCTGCGGTTTTGGACGAACGAGGATTTCTGGAAGGGCGACGATGCGTTTCTCGGCGAGGACAGGTATTCGCTCAACGCGTACGATGCCGTGGTGAATGGACGCAGCGACCTCCTGAATCTTCTGCCTCTTGCTGTGGATGTGAGCGCGTTCCGCGATGCGTGGGGGAATGCGGCGACATTCAAGATACGCGGCGCTGGCGGAGGGTTGAGATATTGCTTTGCAGACATTGAATGGAACTCGATCAGGAACAGCTGCCTTGACGACTGCCAGACCGTTGACGGCAACCCGGTAAGAACGGCGGTACTGGCGGCGCTTACTTCGCAGGAAAGGACGTTGAGTACGGGCGAGGTGGAGCTGTCGGAGGATGAATCGCTCACGCTCCTTCTCGAAGCGGCGCAGCCGTGCACCAATGCCCTGGAGTTCGTTGTCGAGTTCGGCGGGGCGGAGGTGCTGTCCTACAAGCCGCCAATCAGGTTCTTCCGCGTGCGAGACATGTATCGATGGTTCAACCGGCGCAACGTGGCAGGCGGTGGGGTGACGGATCAGGATGTTCCCTATCCGGCAGGATGGCCAGACGATGAGCATGATGGGGGCGCAAACGGGCCGATGCTCGTGTTCGTGCATGGCTACAACATGGCGGAGTGGGAGGCGCGCGCGTGGGCCGATGGCGTGTTCAAGCGGATGTGGTGGGGCGGACTCAAAGCAAAGTTCACCGCCGTTGCGTGGTACGGGAACGATAGCCAGATATACATGCCTACGGAGGGGCTGATCACGCCCAATTATCACGTGAACGTTGAACATGCATTTGCGACGGCTCCAACGTTGGCGACGTTGTTGAACGGGCTTCCTGGGGCCAAATATATCCTCGCGCACTCGCTCGGTAACATGCTTGTTTCGGCGGCGCGTCGGGATCACGGCTTGCAGTACGCGAAGTATTTCATGCTCAACGCGGCGGTGCCGATAGAGGCGTACGATGTGGTGAACGGCGTGACCGCCGAATCGAAAGCGGGGATGACGAATCCCGGTTGGGTCGGCTATCCAGAACGTGTGCGCGCCTCTCATTGGTGGGAACTGTTCCCCGATGGAGATGGGCGGCACTCGCTCACGTGGAAGGGATTCTTCACGAACGTCACGGACACCGTAAACTACTATTCCTCGGAAGAGGAGGTGTTGGCGAACGGGAACGGAACCGTGCCGAATCTCCCTCGAAGGGCGCACGCTTGGAGCGATCAGGAGCTGTGGAAAGGGAACAAGCCGATAACCGATGTGCTTCTCTTTTCAATGGGACGCGATGAGGGCGGATGGGGCTTCAACCATGACCATTACGTTTATGAGCAGCCGATTGGGCCACCAGCACCTGCGACATTGAGACCTCGCACGCCGAATGAGACAACCAACCTCACGGATGCGGTATTGCGCGAGTGTCCTTTCTTCGGCCATTTCGAAAACAGAAACATCTACACGTCCACGAACGGCGTAATCGTTTCGGAGAACCCCGCGTATCGTGCGCAGCTGCTGGCGGATGCGATTCCCTCCGAATCGTTTGCCGTTGGTGCAAATTCTGTGACGGCGTGGGGTACAGAGGGAGACGATAAGAACAATGTTGATATGCCGCAGCATTTCAAAAGTAAAATGACAGTCTCTCCTGTGCAAAATTGGATTCACAGTTTCTTTCTTAGAGTACCGTATATGTGTGTACATGAACTTTACGAGGACGTAGTTTCTCGGATTCCAAAGGAGGTTCAAAATGAGTAGTATATTTTTGTTGTTTGCATCGATCGCATCATTGATACCGCTCGGCAACTCGATGACAGTGACTGCTCACGTCAAAGACGACGAGGGACGTCCGGTTTCTAATGCCACGGTTAAGGTGTGGACTGACAAGTCCAGATATGGTGGCTGGGCAAAGTCTTCGCAATACGACTATTACACCGGCATCACTGATGCGAATGGAACTGCAAAGATTTCATTTGCTTGCTATGTGGCATACTTCGAGGGGTGCGCATATTCAGACAGGCATTATCGAGAAGATTGTGGATACATTGAGGTCAAGCACATCGGTCATGCTGATTGGTCGGCCACACTTACTGAACATAGCAAGGATATATCATTCACCTTGAGGCGGAAGAAAAATCCAACATCGCTTTGCTATGCAAAAAGATTTCTAAGGTTGCCAAAACATAGCGGAGAGTTTGGCTTTGACCTCCTGATGAATGACTGGATTGAGCCGTATGGGGAAGGCAAGACCGCAGATTTCTATGTGCAACGCGAGGCTTCGCCAACAAACAGCAAGGTGACGGTGAACAGCGGCATAGTGTTTCGAGGGGAAGGTAATGGCGCCTACATACGCAAGAAGGTAAAGACCACTTCCGATTTCAAGACCGACTATGAAGCAAATACAAACGAAATCTATCAGGCGGCTCTTCCTCTGCGACATTATCCAGCTCCAAACGCTCCAATGTATACATTTTCCTCAATCGTCAAGGATGACGAGTATGCTGTGTTGAGAACGCGTGTCAAGAAGGATGCCAAGGGCGAAATTGTGAATGCCAATTACTCGGCCATGCTTGGAGCAGTATACATAGACGAAAGTTTTGATTGGTTGATTTATGTATTCAATCCCACGCCGAACGATCCTAACCTTGAGAGAGACATTGAGAAAAGCATTGATCTTGAAAAGGCCAAGTGGGAACGGCGACACCCCAAGAAACGCAAGAACCGCAAGAGACGACAGCCTGTCTCTCCGCCGCCGAACGACACGAATCTGGAGCCGAAGCGGTGAGTCTGACGTTTTGGTATAATATCCGCCGATGAGACACCTGTATGACAGCTTGCGCGCGTGCGCGAAGGAAGAGGAGGTCAAGGCCGAATTCTGCAAGTTCTTCAAGATGAAGATCTTCGCCCTGCGCGGCATCGACCACTACACCGAGCATGTCCTCTTCGAGTTCAAGCACGACCGCAACTTCCGGAGCGCCGAGAACGTGGAGAAGGTTTTGGCGGCGTGGAAAGGGTGGAGTGACGCCATCGCCGACATGTCGCCGCGCGGAGAAAACCAGTATGGTCCGTTCCGCATGGGCCCGGCGTACCTGTTCAACGCGTTCCAGCCGGAGCTCACGGCCGAGGATTGGTACGGCGGAAAGTTCCCTATGCATGTAAGCCCGTACTCGCGCGGCAGCGGCAGCGTGCGCGACAGCAACTATCTCAAGAAGGAAATAGAGCTTTTCGGATGGATGGTCGAGCGCTATTTCGCGGGCGCAGCGGCGTTCCGCGAGGTCGCCGCCTCGCTTGAGGGGCGGCGGCGCGAGAAGGCCCTGCGCATGGCGTACCTTGGCGAATACATGGGGCGGGCCGTGACGACGGCGAAGCATGTGCGCGAGGGAACCCTCGCCGAACGCGCGAAAGACCGGGCGAAGGCCAATGAGCTTGCCAGGCTTGAATACGGCAACACCAAGGCGGCGATTGAGCTGATGAAGCGCGATTCGCGGCTCGGATGGGAGCCTACGATGAGATATCAAGGCGGCGTCGAGGCGTGCGAATGGAAGCTGCGCCGCCTTGAACGGCTTTACGGCATCGCACCCGATGCAATCAATTCAAACAGGAAAGGTAAATGACGATGAACAAGAAGGCGGGCGGGAATAACGGGCTAACGGTCCTTCATGGAAAGGCATGGCTGCTTGCCGCTGTCTGTTCGGTGACGGTGCTGGCGGGAGCGGCCGGCGCGCCGATCGTGGGGATCAACGAGGACAACGAGAACTTCTTCGTCACCCGTCCCGAGGAGGAGATGACGGAGGCGTGCGCCGAGGCGTACATCGACAGTCTGGCGGGCGGCAAGATCACGCACGTCTTCATGTGCCCGTCCGGTCAGCGCACAAGTTACGACTCGAAGGCGTGGGAGCCGATCTGGACGTTGGTGAATGAGCCAGGCGGAGAGATACCTCCAGGGGTGAAGGTGAAGAGCCTCCCGCAGACGAAGCGCTGGGCGAAGAACGCAAAGCTCCTGCACGACAGGGGCGTGGATCTCTACAAGGTGTGGATCCGGCGCTGCCGGCAGCGCGGGCTGTCGCCGTGGCTCTCGCCGCGCATGAACGACATCCACCACGTCGATTGGGAGTGGCCTCAGCGGAACACGACGTTCTGGCGGACGCGCACGGATCTCCACTGCGCCACGAACGCCATCGGGCGCGGACCGTTCTGCTACGCCCATCAGGAGGTGCAGGATTACGTGTTCAGCTTGATGAAGGAGCTGATCGACCGATACGACATGGATGGGCTTGAGCTGGACTTCATGCGTCAGGCCCGGTGCTTTCAGGAGATCGACGCGATCGGACAGTCGCACCATCTGGACCGGTTCATCAAGCGCGTGAGGGACTACCTTGTGGCGAAGGGGCGCGAACGGGGGCGCAACATACAGCTCGGCGTGCGCGTACCGACAACGCCGCGCTCGGCGCTTGCGTGCGGGTACGACGTGGGGAAATGGGCGCGCGAGGGCTGGGTGGACCTGGTGTGCGCCTCGACGGGATGGCGCACGCCGGACTACAACATGCCCGTGGACGAATGGCGCAAGTGCTTCGGCGAGGCGGCGGGGCGCGTGAAGCTGCTTGCCGGCACCGACCATGGCGTGACGGCCTACAACTGGAACAGAACCGACATGACGCCGGAGCTTTATGCGGGCTTTGCCGATGTGGAGTGGGGCAACGGGGTGGACGGGCTGTACCTCTTCAACGCCATCTATCTGCACAAGGCGTTTCAGGAGGTGAAGGAGAAGGGGCTGTTCCCGGACGACATCCTGAAGTACCGCCAGCGGCGTTACCCTGTCTCCTTCCGCGATCTTACAGGCGGCGTTGTGCCGGAGGACCGGCAGATACCGCGCCTCAGCGACCGGCCGAACAGCTTCAGCATCCGTCTGGGGCGGAATCCTGTCGGCGTGCCGAGCGTGCTCGTGGGGGTTCTGCAGGAAGGGGAGTTCAATCCGGAGGTGACGCTCAACGGCGTAAAGCCCACACGTTCGCAGGTGGAGGATACGTTCTTCCGGAACTTCGACCATCCGGAGCGCTCGAAAACGTACTATTGCCGCCGTTACTTCTTCCCGAAGGGAAGCGTCCATCCCGGCGCGGACAACAAGGTGGACTTCAAGCCCACGAAGGAGAAGAAGTCCATCGTATGGGTGGAGATCGCGCTTGAAGGGGAAAATTGAGCGCTCGCCACAGATGTGGCTTCTTAGGGATTGGCTTGTGCAGCTCGGCTTCTGCCGTGACGTTTGAGAAGACGTCGCGGCGCAGCCTCCATCACCTGATTATCACCCTTACGCCGATCTTGTATACCTTGATCTTGCCGTCGGCGACGCTATGCCGGTAGTGGCACGTCTTGACGCCGCCGACCTTGAGCGTCCAGCCGGAGATGTTCTCCAGTCCATTCGCGTTCTCGAAGGAGATCGGCAGCTCCGCGCTGTCGCCGGTCATGCCTTCGACGTTCAGCGTGCCTTTCTGAGCGAAATCGAACCCGTCGATCGTGCCCGCGCCGGAGCAATCGACCGAGAGATTCGCAATCGCCGCCTTGCCGATGCACTTCAGGACGCCGCCCGCGACCGCCACCGGGCAGTTGGGCGAAAGCACGTGGGCCACCTTGTTGGTCGAGCCGGCGATGGCGCGTCCGCCATGCACCGCCGCAGCGCTGGCGGAGAAACTCCCGGAACGGTCGAACGCCCACTGCGATCCCGCCGTCGTGACATGGGCCTCTTCAACCACGTCAAGATCGTCCCATACAATTCCGTCAACGCTGCCATGAAGCGACCACAATTCAGGCGAATAGTTCACCTGCGAGGACGCCCAGTCGTAGTAGGCTGCTTCGTTGCAGCCGGGATCGAGCCGCATCAGTATGTAATACCAGCTTGATGGATCGTTCTGGTTGAATCTCCATCCACTTCCCGATTCGGTGTTCTCGCGGAAAGCCATGTGATCCGTCTTCCCGTCGAAAAGCCTCCAGATCCTGGCGCTGCCGCCACCCCCGATCCATGCTCCGGCGATGTGCCGCTGGAACGCCGTCTGCCCGGGCTTGATGTGCGCGAAGTCCATGCATTCCGCAAGCGCGCCGTTTACGCGATTGGAGGCCGCATCGTATATGCCGAACTCGGCGAGCTGTATCTCCGAATTGCTCTCGTTCACGACGTTCTTCCTGATCATCCACCTGAACCACGTGTACTTTCCGGACGAACTGATGACATTGAGCGTTCCGTTCGACACGGTCAGGCCGCCGGTGAAGGAGTTCGTGCCGGCGAGATACCACGTGCCGCCGCCGGTCTTGACGATCGCCACCTTGCCGAAGTTGGTGCCATCCGAAATGCAGCCGACCACGTCCTCGCCGTCGCGATCCCCTTCAAGGAACATCGTGCACGTGCCGTTGGTGATGGAGCTGAACTGCGCAAGGCGCATCGGGTACGGATTGCCGTCGGCGTCGGACGTGGAGTTCCTGATCCTCACGTCACCGCGCAGGACGATTCCGCGGTCGACGCTCCACACGCCGCACGTTGCGCTGGAATCGTTCACGAACTCGAACAGCGGCGGCGTGGCCCCCGCCGCCGGCGCGGGCGAGCCAAGAGCGATGGAGTACGGCACCCTTCTGTCGGGATACCCAGTGGCGCTGTAGCCCACTGGATAGTTGTTCGTGCCGGGGCCGAACGCGCACTTCTCGCCCTTCGGATACAACGTCTCGAACTGCAGCGTCCCCTCCTCCACGCTTACGTTCGCCACAGCTTCGCGGTTCTTGCTGTGGTTGAACCGCCACGTGCCGGTGCCGCGCTTCGTGAACGTGAAGCCGTTCGTCGCGCCGGCCGACGAATAGAAGTTGATAGGCGCGGAGATCACGCACGGATACAGGTTGGAGCCGGTAAGCCGCATGTTCGCAACGGTGAAGTAGTTCATCCAGATGCTGTCCTCCGTGAACTTCAGCCTTCCCGTCGGGCCGCCGTCGAACTCCGCCCAGCCAGGATACTGCGCCTGCGAATTGTAGCGGATGCCTTTCCTGGTCTCCTCGCCCTCGCCAAGATAGCGGAACACGCCGCCGAATTCGTCGTAGTAGATCATGTTGCCGATTCCGGAAGACGACGCCTCCCCCGGATTGCCGATCGTCGAGAGGCCCACCGTTACCGTGTATCCGGACGAACTGTTCCGGCGCGTGGTGGTGCCGCCCTTCATGGTGTTATTGGTCGAGATGATATCCACCGAGCGCAGCGGCTTGAAGCGGATGTCCCCGCCGAACTTCGCCTCCACCTTCGTGGAGACCGAAGGGTTGTTGTTCCACATCTGGAAGAAGCACTCCGCCGAACTGTCATTCGTTATGAGCCCCGTCCCGAACACCTCCTTCGGGGAAGTGTATCCGCGGTTCGAAACCGTGAAGAGCGTCGCTCCGTTCGACACGGAAATATAGTAGAAGTTGTGCGAGTACGTCGGCCTCGTCGATGTGGGCAGACGCAAGACGCCTTCCCGCACGGTGACTGACGACAGGTATGCGTTGAGGTTCGTGTGCGTGAGCACAAGTTCGCCCGATCCCACCTTTATCAGCTCGCCGTAGGCAGCGTAGGACGATGTCCTGTCGGTCAACGGCCAGCTGAACTGGCAGTCGATCGACACTTTCGTGTCGTTGGAGACCACAAGGCGGCTGCTCGCGGACGCCGGACAGATCCGGTCGAGGGAATTCACCACGGCGAGAGAGTCGGCATCGTCGCCAAGCAGCCTCGCTGTCGCGCCTGCGGGGAGCTGCACGACGTCGTTTGCCGCCGGCAAGCCGTCTCGGTAGTTGCCTGGCGCGTTCCAGTTCCAGTCGTTCACCGCGCCGGTCCAGACGTTCGTCGCACCGAACAGCGGAAACGAGGCCGTCGCCGCTATCGCAAAAGCGCATTTCATATTCATCGCATGGTTCTCCTAGGTTTGAAATAAGCACGATTATAGCATACCGCCACTCAATTCTCAACATATCCCAACTCGACACCCTTATCGCGGAAAATCCGGGATAAGGGTGGTGCATGTCTTCGTGTGCATGTCTTCGTGTTGTGTTGTAGGATGCCATGTGATACAATACGCCCGTTTTCACTATTTTGAATGATAAAAGGCTGTATGTGTTCGTTGGAAGAGAGGATCAGCTCAAACAACTTCAGAACCGTTGGCGCAAGCCGGTTGCGTCATTGGTTACCTGTCGGGGGTGCCGTTCCTGTGCTCGTGTATGAAGGCCACATCTCGAGGAGGATTGAGGCTGACGGCTTTTTCGCCAACATGATTTCCGCGGATCGGCTTCTTGGCCGCGACATGTAGGAATTCAATGGAAATGAAAGACAAAATCTTAGGCATCCATGACGAACTGGATTGATTTGCTGGTGATTGGAGCGTACCTGATCGGGACGACGCTGTTCGGGTGCAGCTTCGCGTTCCGTAGGCGGGGCGGTGGCGACGCCGAAAGCTTCACCACGGGCGGCGGCAGGCTGCCTACGTGGACTGTTGCGCTCTCGATCTTCGCCACGCACGTTTCGTCGATAGCGTTCCTCGGACTGCCCGCGAAGGCGTACCTCACGAACTGGAACCCATACGTCCTCTCGATCACCGTGCCGATCGCCGCCGTGATTGCCGTGGTTTGGTTCGTTCCGTTCTACAGGAATTCGGGGAGCGTCTCGGCGTACTCGTTCCTTGAGGCGCGCTATGGCGTGTGGGCGAGGCTTTACGCGAGTTCGTGCTTTCTTGTGATGCAGTCTGCGCGTTCGGGAGTGATCCTGTTCCTGATGGCGATGCTCATAAAGGCGCTGGTGGGATGCCCCGTCATCGCGGTGATCGCGGTCACCGGCATGGCCACCACGGCGTACTCGATGATGGGCGGCATCTCGGCGGTGGTGTGGACGGACTCGATACAGTCGCTGGTGCTGATCGTGGGGACGCTGCTGTGCATGGCGGTGCTGTGCTGGACGACGCCCGATCTCGACGCGAGCCTTTCGGCGGCGGCCGATGCCGGGAAGTTCTCGCTTGGAGGCTTCACGCTCTCCGACTGGAGCGGCGAGACGTTCTGGGTGATCTTCATCTATTCGCTGTTCATCAACCTGCAGAACTTCGGGATAGACCAGAGCTTCACCCAGCGCTACGTGGCGGCGAAGTCCAGGGCGGCGGCGGCGAAGTCTCTCCTTTCGAGCGCGTTCCTCTACCTTGTGAGCACGGCGTGCTTTGTTTTCGTGGGAACGCTTCTTTGGGCATATGTGCAGTCCAATCCGGGCGCGGTTCCGGCAGACGTGCTAGCGAAGGCGGACGCGGTGTTCCCGTGGTTTATCGTCCACCGGCTTCCGGTCGGGGTGTCCGGACTTCTGGTGGCGGCGATCATCGCGGCGGCGATGAGCACGGTCTCGTCTACGCTGAACTCCGGTGCGACGGTGCTTTTGGAGGACTACTGGAAACGGTTCGCGCCTGGCAGATCAAACGCCCGGAGCGACATGTTGTTCCTGCGGATCGCTACGGCGGCGCTCGGGGTGTTTGCGATGGCTGTCGGAGTTGGGGTGATGAACGTGCAGAGCGCGCTCACCGCGTTCTGGGCGCTGCAGAGCGTGCTGTCGGGCGGCATGCTCGGCTTGTTCCTCCTGGCGCTCCTGTGCCGGCGGAGCGGCGGTTGGCATGCGGCGGTCGCCACGCTGCTCGGCATCGCTGTGATCGCGTGGGTGACGTTCGGACAGGCCGTGACGGGCTTCTCGTTCCGGCTGCACGTGAATCTTGCAATTGTCATGGGGACCGTGGCGCTTGTTGTGACGGGCGCGGCGTTCTCCGCATTTAGGAAAGGAAAACAACAATGAAGAAAATCAGATTTGAAGGTTTGATACCGCCCATGGTCACGCCGCTCGATGCGAAGCGCCGCCTCGATAAAGCGGGCGTGAAGAAGATGGTGAAGCATCTGCTCGACGGCGGGGTTGACGGCATCTTCCTCTTGGGCACGACGGGCGAGGGTCCGCATCTGAGCTACGCGATCCGCCGCGAACTCGTGAAGGAGACGTGCCGGCTCGTAAAGGGGCGGGTCCCTGTCCTCGTCGGCATAACCGAGACGGACATCGAGGACGCGCTTGCGTTTGCGAAAGACTGCCAATCGTACGGCGTCTCTGGCGTTGTCGCCGCGCCGCCCTACTACTTCAAGCTCACGCAGACGGAATGCCTCGCCTGGTTCACGGAGCTGGCGGACCGTCTGCCGCTGCCGCTCGTCATCTACGACATGCCGGCGCACACCGACACGGTGATCGAGCCGACGACGATCGCCCAGCTGGCGGCGCATCCGAACATCGTTGCGATGAAGGACTCGTCGAGCGTCATCGCGCTCTTCAACAAGTTCCGCGTCGCCCTTGAGCCGTTTGCGGAGAGGTTCTCGCTGTTCATGGGACCGGACGAGGCGATGGGCGAGGCCGTGCTGCTTGGCGCGGATGGAGGCGTCTGCACCGGTGCGAACCTCTGGCCGCGCGCGTTCAAGGAGATGTATCTCGCCGCCAAGGCGGGCGATACCGAAAAGGTGCGGGCGCTCCAGCGCTTCACCACCACAAGCTCCTATCTGCTCTACGGGCTTGGGCAGGGCCAGAGCGGATTCCTGAAAGGCGTCAAGGCGGCGCTGGCCGAGATGGGACTCATCCAGAACGTTCTGGCGGCTCCGTTCACGCCTTTTGCCGGGAAGGAGCTGGCAAAGGTGCGCGCCGCCCTCCGCCGTCTGCGCGCAGACCCTCTCACGCGGCCGGAAAGGATTTAGCGCTTGCGGCCGAAGAAGCGGAGAAGGTAGAGGAAGAGGTTGATGAAGTCGAGGTAGAGCTCAAGGGCGCCCAGGATGCCGACCTTGCGCAGCGTCGTGCCGTCGAGCGAACGTTCGTTGGCGGCAATCAGGCGGATCTTCTGCGCGTCGTACATCGTCAGCCCCGTGAAGATCACCACGCCGGCGATCGTCACGATCCAGTCGAGGCCGGAGCTTTTCAGGAAGAGGTTCACGAGGAGCGCGATGATGAGTCCCCAGAGCGCCATGCCGCAAACCGCGCCGATGCTGGAAAGGTCGGATTTGGTGAACGTTCCGTAGAGCACCATCCCGCCGAACATCCCCGCCGTGATGAAGAAGACGCGCTGGACGAGGGCGAGTTCATAGGCGATGAACACCACGGAGAGCGTCAGCCCGTTCAGCGCCGCATAGCCGATGAAGAGAAGATAGGCGATCCCTTCGGGCAGTTTCCGGATGGCGGCGGAGAGCACGAACACCATCGCGAGCTCGGCGATGATGCAGATGGTCATGCCGGGCCCCGTAAGGATCTTCTGCCAGAGTCCGCTCGTGAACGTGTACCAGGCGATGAGGCCTGAAAGGGCCAGCCCGACGGCCATCCAGCCGTAAACGATCTTGAATGTCGTCGCGATCTGCGTTGAACGCTCCGCATAGGCGGGAGTCTCAAACTGTTTTTCGTAATCGACCATGCTGCACCTCTTTTCTGTTTGCCGGGAATTATATCACAAACCGCGGGGCCCGATCCGTGTGTCTCGGAGTGTGGTATAATTAGGGGCAGAAAGAAAGGAAAGGAGTTGCTATGGCAAAGAATGTGATCATCGGTATCTTGTCCCTTCTGGTGGTGGCGCTTGTCGCCGACTGCGTGTGGCTGCACATCAACTGCCAGCGCCAGCAGGAGGATATCGCCGCCCTGGCGCAGGATCAGAGCAAGACGCTCAAGGCCGTCAAGAACCTCGAGAACTGGGTGGCGACATCGAGCGTGGAGAGCAAGATCAAGAATTACAAGCAGGAACTGGAAGGGTACAAGCAGTCGTTCATGGACAAGTGCCGGTCTCTGAAGGACGCCGCCGTGAAGAGCTACGAGGCCGCCCGAGACGAGCTCACGAAGTAGCCCGTTTGGCGCAGAGGACGAAGTGTGGTATAATACGGGGCACTTATGGGACAATTGGAAGAATCGCTTGAGCTGACGCTCGATTTCACGAAGCTTGAAAAGGTGGGGAAGCAGGTTGAAGAAACCCGCGCCGCCGGAACCGCTCCGTGTGATCCGGGCGTCATCCCTGTGGCGGTGCAGAATGCCGACACGAAAGAGGTCATCCTTGTCGCGTACACGAACGAGTACGCGATGAAGGAGTCGTTCGCCAAGCGCAAGCTCATCCTCTGGTCCACCAGCCGCAACAAGCTGTGGTTCAAGGGTGAGACGAGCGGCGAGACGTTCGACCTTCTGGAGGCCTACGTCAACTGCGAGCAGAACTCGCTGCTGTACGTGGTGCGTCCGTGCCGCGGCGGCATCTGCCACACGAAGAACGCGGCGGGTCAGCCGCGCAACTGCTATTACCGGCGCATCGATTTCGACACGCTGAAACTCACCAACATCGACAAGTAAAAAAGGAGACAAAATCATGACCTGGGGTCCTTGGCAAATTCTTCTCGTACTGGCTATCATCCTGCTTCTCTTCGGCGGCAAGAAGCTGCCGGAGCTCGCCCACTCGCTCGGCAAGTCGCTTGGTGAATTCAAGAAGGGCAAGGAAGAGGGGGATAAGGAGCAGAAGAAGCCCGCCGAGCCGGCGGAGCCGAAGCAGATCGCCGATCCGAAGCCCGTCACGCCTGAAGTCGTGGCCTGATGCCATGGCCTTGCGTGGAAGAGCCGCCGCCCTGCTGTCGGCGGCCCTGACCTTCGGGGCCGCTCTCGCAGGGCAGCTTACGTTTGACGAGCCGGCGCCTGGACGTACGTCCGGGCGCGTCTATTGGTATGTGCCGGACGGGATTGACCTTTCGCGTCCGGCGGCACTTTTTGTGTTTCTCCATGGCGGCAGCACCAATTCACCCGACACCGCGCCCGGCAACTACTTCAGCGACGAGAAGCAGTGGCTGATGCCGGACATCACGAACGCCCCGTTCATCGTGGTGGCACCCTCGGCGCCGCCCGCGCCGGACGGCTCCCGCTGGAACCGTGACGGCGTCTCGAAGGTGATTGACGCCACGATCGCCGCCGCGCAGCGGAAGTTCAAGATCGATCCCGACCGCATCTTTCTCGGTGGACATTCCATGGGCGGCTACGGCGCGTACCATCTGGGGCAGATCCTCGCGGACCGGTTCGCGGGCGTGTGGATCAGCGCGGGTGGCTGGTGGGAGGCGGACTACCGGTCGTTCCTCGGAACGCCTGTCTATATCCAGCATGGTGCGCTCGACTGCTCTCCGCGTCCAGGCTATTCGGGCGGACACGACAAGCCGCGCCGCCATCACTGGTGCGGCGTGAGTTTTGCGCGCGCCGCGCACGATCTGATGCTCCGCGACGGCGTGGAGCATGTGTACGACGAACACAGCGAAGGGCACTCGCTCGCGTTCCCGGCGGCGAAGGAGGCCATGCGCCGCTTCTTCGCCTGGACAGCCGGCAAGCGCCGCAACCCCTACGCGAAGCGGACGGCGCTGATCACGCCCTGCGGCACGATGCATCCGGAGGTGGAGCGTCTGAAGCGGGCACGCTGGCTGGAGCTGATCGAAGCGACGGCGGGCAAGATCGCGGTGGACGCGATCGTGCTGCATGGACCGGACATCGCGTGGAAGGATGAAGATCTCAAGCTCCAGACGTACACGCTCGTTCCGCGCGACTGGGATAACGGTGCGCGCATCCTCGCCGAGAATCTCGGCGACAACCGGTTCAAGGTCAAGACGGAGAATGTGAAGCGGTTCCGCATCTACCTGTCGCCGCAGATGGGCGATCTCACGAAGCCGTTCACCGTCATGTTGACGGACGGCAGCACCCTCACCCTGAAGTCCGAGCCGGTTTCGGGCGAGCGCGACTACACGGCGGCGCTCACCGTCTGCGTGCCGCCCACACGTTAACCCCTGTCTGTTGTTTTTGCAAAAGAGAAGAGTGGAGGAAAACATGAAGCATTCCGAAAATCAGACCTGCGTCGGCCGGTTCAGTCGGCGTGATTTCCTGCGGCTGTCGGCGCTGGGCGCCGGAACGGTGGTGGCGACATCGGCGCTGCCGTCGTTCGCAGACGATCCGTCGGTTTTCCCGAAGCGCGGGACGGCGGAGAGGCTCGTGCTCGCCTACCAGCACATTCACATCGGCCTGAAGGAGCCGTTCTCGATCCTGCACATATCCGATACGCACCTTTCCGCCGCCTACCCCACCGAGGCCGACGGTGCGGACAAGATGAAGTCGATGGCGCGCCGCACTTGCACGTTCGGCGGCCGGCAGGAGGAGGCGCTGCGCGATTCGCTCGCATGGGCGAAGGACAACGTCGATTACGTGCTGCATACGGGCGACCTCATCGACTGGCAGAGCGAAGCGAACTTCGATCTGGTGAAGAAGTACTACGGCTCGACGATGTTCGGCTCGATGGGAAACCATGAGTTCTACACGTACCTGCCGGGCGAGAAGCACACCTGGCAGGAGCCGTTCAAGGAGCGGAGCTGGCGTCTGCTCAAGGAGAACTATCCGATCGACGCGCGCTTCAGCGCGAAGGTCATCAACGGCGTCAACTTCGTCTGCCTCGACGACGTGTTCGGTACGGTGCAGCCCGATCAAGTTGAACGCTTCCGGGCCGAAGTCCAGAAGGGGTTGCCGATAATTCTCTGCATGCACGTGCCGTTCCACACGCCGGCGATCTGGCGCGCGAGCGCGAAGTTCTGGCGCCGCTCCGGGAAGTTCCGCGCGGACTCCGTGTCTCCCGACGTACGCGGCGACTACAAGCGCCAGCTTGAGGATCCCGTCACGCGCGACTTCATCGCGTACCTGAAGGGAGAGCCGCTGTTGAAGGGCATCCTGACCGGGCATCTCCACATTACGGTGCAAGACCGCTTCTCGCCTACGGCGATGCAGTACGTGGTCGGCGGGAACTTCATGTTCCACGGCGAAGAGGTGCTGTTCACGTAAGGACCGCAGGGGCGTTGGTCTCTTCGGTCCGTTGAGAGGTGCCGGCAGTCAGAAAGAAAATCGACCATGAGGGGGAATGCGCAGTGAGGAATCTGTTTGCGGTGCTGACGGCCGTGTGCGCCGTGCTTGCTGATGGGGCGGCGATGACGGGGTTCGATGCGGACTACGATGCCGCAGCGGCCCGGGCGAAGGTGAACGGCAAGCCGATCTTCGCGCTCTTCACCGGCAGCGATTGGTGTATCTGGTGCAAACGTCTGGAGCAGGAGGTGCTCTCGCAGCCGGCGTTCCTCGACGTGGCCACGAACGCCTATGAGCTTGCCGTTCTGGACTTCCCGTCGGACAATTCGCGGCAGACCGACGCCGAGCGTCGTCGCAACAAGGCGCTCTCGGAGAAGTTCGAGGTTAAGGGATACCCAACCGTCCTGCTCATCGACGCGGAAAGTGGCGCGGAACTGTACAGTGCGGGCTACGAGCGCGGCGGCGCGAAAGCCTGGATCGAGTCGTTCCAGAAGGGCGCGAAGATCAAGCCCCTGCTCAATCGGCACTTGAAACCGTTCGAGGATGAGCTGCGGGAAGAATTCATGGCGATGGCGAAGGAACATAATGCCACCGCCGCGACGGACGGCAAATCGATGGACTATGCGAAAATGGCGGCTGAGGCGAAATCCTCTGCGCAGAAACATCTCCCGGCGCTCCAGTCGATCCGCGAGCGGCTTGCCGCCGCAAAGGTCCCGACAGAGCTTGACGAGGAAAAGATGAAGATCCTCACCATAGTGGAAAAAGTATGCGAACAGTGCGAGAGCCTTGCCAAACGCGACGTCACCGCCTTGGCGGCCGAGATTGAGGAATCGGAGAAGCGGGCGGCGGAGATGCGGGAGAAATTCAAGCGCGAACGTGAGGAGCGTTCCAAGAAGGAACGCCAGGAGAAGGAGGCGCGCGAAGGCGCATGGCTCAAGGACTGGAGCGAGAACATCCGCACGAACAGGTCGATCGAGACATGTGCCTCGTTCCGGGAAACGCGTCTGCGCCCATTCGTTCTTGCCGAGATGGATCCAGACGGAAAGGCGACAGAAGATGAGAGGCGCATCCTAAACGCGTCCATAGACCACGTTTGGGGAGTTGGCGGATTCAGGACCTTCAAGGACGCCAAGAAACTCGTCGAAATACTGGACCGCACGGCGAAGAAGCCGTTTGCGGCGTTTGTGACGGCGTTCGTCCAGAAGAAGGATGTGGTGGGGCCTACGGTCGAGTGGCTGAAGTCCGGCAATTTCTCGGGCGAGGACATGCGCTCGGTATTCTGGATGCTGCGCAACAACGGCGGATTCAACAACGCCAAGGTGCTTGCGGACATCGAGAAGACGCAGGTTGACGAGTGGCTGAAGATGCTCTTTCGCATAAGCGTGGAGCGGAACGCGGCGTGGAAGGCCCGTGGCGGCGGATGGGCCAGCAGCGTGACGAAAGAGGGCTGGGATGGATTCGAAAAGCATGGTGACGCCAGCAAAAAGGCGTTCGCCCGCGCCCTGGAGCTACATCCCTACCCTGAGCCCGCCTACCTGCGTGCTACCTTGGGCCCGTTCGACGAAAAGGTGTTCGTCCAGACGACTTCGGCGCAGACGGACTTTCTCCTGTTCTACAGCAACTTCCTTTGGTACAACTGTTTTCCGCGCTGGTGCGGTTCGCACGGGAAGATGAAAGCGTTCGCCGAACGGTGCTACGCAACGGGGCGGCACGATACGATGGTTCCCTATTTCTACGCAGAGGCGCTTCTGAAGATGGTCCGGGACATGAACGTTAATGTGGAGAAGTACTTTGGCGAACATGCCGGCGAACTGGACAAGATCATCGAGGTCTCGCAGCCGCAGATTGCCAGCCCCCATGCGTTCGACGAAATCCGCCAGTGCGCGGGCGCCTTCGTCACGCTCGCCTGCTACCTGAAGGGAGACTACGCAAGGGCGGCAGACGCTTGGCGCTCGTTCCCGCACAGGACGATGCCAAACCGCATCTGGAAGATCATCGACGGCTTCAGCAACTGGTGGATGATATTCGACGGCATCTCTGGAAGAAACCGCAAGGAGTTCCAGAGGCTCAACGCGCTTTATGTTGCGGGCGATTCTGCAGGATTCATCAAGGGCGTGGAGGCGTTGCAGGGAAGCGGCGCGAAGTTGGATGGTGGCGAAGCCGTGTTTGCCGAGCAGATGTGCCTTACGGCACGGATGAAGACGGACTTTCCGAGCGGGAAGCCAATCGTCGCCACCTTCCCGAAGAACAAGACGAACTGGCTCACATACGGCGGTTCCTGGCGCATGAACGGAACATACGCCTACTACGACGGCAAGTACAAGTCCGGCAATCCTCTCGAATGGACTGCCGTTACGCCGGGAGAGTTCAGGCTGGAGTGCGAGATCGCGCCGAACGGGGAGAAAAAGGAATGGCATTTCGAGTTCCAGTTCAAGCCGGCGGATCCGGCGCTCGCCAACAGGGGAGACTACCCGCATCTTTCGCTGAAGTTCGCCGCCGGGAAATGCGACCTTGCCTTTGGTGAATGGAAGGATGTTTACAAGAACGACTGTGCGGAGAAAGCGACTGTTGATTATGCTGGCGGAAGCATCCGATTGGTCGTTACGTACAAAGCGGGAAAGGCGTCCATAATCCTTGGTGATGGTGAAGTGCCCGTGCTTGAGACGGAGGCGCATTCGAGTCTGCTCAAGAAGATTGCGGAGGGGTTGGTGCGCTTCAACGGCTCGGGCGCACGGCTACTTTCGATGAAGGTGATGCGTCCATCCAATGCCGGCGACGGCGCACCCGAAAGGAGCAAAAAACAAGATGAAACGAAACAGCAGAAATAAGGTGCTGTTGGCGGCATTGGCGGCGGGATCCGTCTGCGTCGCCGCGGCCGCCGAGCGCGGAAACCTCGACATTGAGTTCGTGAAGGGACTGATCGCGATTCCGTCCGAATCGCGGTCGATCCCGGAATGCAACCGGGCGACGGCCTATCTCAAGGACTATCTTGAGCGGCGGGGCGTCCACTGCCATGTGGAACGCACCGAGGAGGGGCGCGACGCACTCTATGCGGCGACGCTTCCCGGCAAGGAGCACGACTATGCCTTCGTCACGCACATCGATGTGGTGCCGGCGGCGGATCCCTCGCAGTTCCAGCCGAAGGTTGTCGGCGACGAGATCTGGGGGCGCGGCGCGTGCGACACGAAAGTGAACGCGGCGCTGATCGCCCAGGTGCTGGTGAACCTCGCGGGGAAGGCGTCGGTCGGCGCGTTCTTCGCCACGGATGAGGATGGCTGCGCCGGGAAGGTGCCCACCTGCACGATGCTTCGCCGGGCGGGCTTCACGCCGAAGAAGATGGTGCTGGTGGGCGACACGCTCGGCGATTCCACGAACCGCCTCTTCACCGCACAGAAAGGACATTGGGGTTTCCGCATCACCGCGAAGGGCCGTGGCGGACATTCCTCAATCCCCTGGAAGCTCGATAACGCGATCCCGAAGATCACCAAGGCGGTGGACAGCATCATGGCGGCCTATCCCAAGCCGCCCGCCGGAACCGACTGGTATTCCACGCTCGCCCCGACGATCCTGAGCGCCGGCGACGCACCGAACTCCATCCCGGGCGAAGCCTCCGCAACGTTCTCGTTCCGCTACATCGGCAAGAACGACGTCGCATGGCTATCCGGTCTGGTCCGCCAGACGACGGGGCTGGAACCGGAGACGCTGTACTGCGTGCCGCCGGTGACGAACAATCCGGACGACCCTCTCATCAAGGGGCTTTTCAACGCGATGCAGGCGAACTGGAAAGACCGCGAATTCAAGATCGCCAACCTGTACGGCGCAACCGATGCGTTCCAGTTCTCCGACCTTGATCTGCCGACCGTGATCTTCACGCATGACGGCGCGGGCGCGCACAAGCCGGATGAACATGGTTCGCTCGCTTCCGCCGCCGAATACCTCGACTTCTTCACGAAATGGATCATGTTAAGAATGTAAAATGTAAAATGTAAAATGGAAAATGGAAAAGGAAGGATGAGGAGAGCAGAATGAAAAATGTGCAATGTAAAATGAAGCTGCTTCTCGCAGCGCTTGTCGCTGGGTTCGCCGTCGGCGCCTCCGCCTGCATGACGTTCATCGCGGGCAAGAAGGTCTCCACTACCGGCCATGTGATCGTGGGCCACAACGAGGATGACTGGCCGCCGTTCACTGTCCATCATGGCATGCTCCCCGCCCGCGATTGGCCGGCCGGGACGATGCTGCCCGCGACAGAGGGCTGCTGCGCGCGCATCCCGCAGGCGCCGCACACGCTCGCCTGCTATTGGGGCGAGGTGAAGTTCAAGACCGGGGACCTCAATGCCGATACCTTCCTCAACGAGAAGGGCGTGATCGTGGTGAGCGATTCGGGCGGCTACTCCACCGAACGGATGGACGACCCCACGCTGCTGACCGAGGGTGGCATCCGGTTCAATCTCCGCCGTACCGTCGGCGAGCGCGCGACCAGCGCGCGCGACGGCGTGCGGATCCTCGGCGAGATGGTCGAGAAGTATGGCTATGCGCCTTCGGCGCGCATCTACACCATCGCCGACCGGGATGAGGCCTGGCTCGTGCAGGTGGTGCATGGACGGAACTATGTGGCGGTGCGCTGCCCCGACGATGCGGTCACGGTGATGCCGAACCTGTACACGGTGTATGAGCTTGACGAATTCCCGGCCGCGGACGTGATCGCTTCGCGCGACCTCGTGGAGAACGCGAAGCGCAAGGGCTTCTGGAACGGCAAAGGGAAGTTCAACTTCGCGAAGGCGTATCAAGGCTCGTACAACTACGGTCCCGAGCGCGCCTTCGAACATCCGAACAACACGGGGCGTTTCCGTCAGGCGATCCGTCTCCTCACGGGTGCGGAGTGGCCGGAGGGCAAGCCGTTCCCGTTCTCCGTGAAGCCGGCGAAGGGATCGTTTTCGGTGGAGGACATGCGGGCGATCCTCACCGCGCATAACGGACCTCTCAAGGACGGGAAGCATGTGCTGGAGACGTGGTCCATCTGTTCCTCGACGACGATCGAATCCACCATCTGCGAATTCACCGATACGCCGCGCGACACGGTCTATCATCTGGCGCTCGGACGCGGATGCGAGAAGCCGTATCTCC
Organism: uncultured bacterium; assembly: GCA_902779565.1. Classification (GTDB taxonomy): domain Bacteria; phylum Verrucomicrobiota; class Kiritimatiellia; order RFP12; family UBA1067; genus UBA1731. The sequence goes on from CACZCD010000012.1 coordinate 22,419, forward strand.
GGCTGAAGCCGTTCGCGGAGCCGCTGCCGGCGGAGATCGACGAATCCGCCACGGCCGAGGCGCGCCTTGCCACGCACGTGTTGCCCATGGCGGACCGGACCCCTGCGCGCGAAATCATCCGACCGGATTCGTTCACGATGCTGAACATCATCCCCTCGATGCCGGGGCGCGAGGGCGTTGCGGCTGCCGATGCGATCGAGTTCGCGGCGCGCACGGGCAACCCCTACTGCCTGTACTCCCTCACCCTGCAGCCGCAGGGATGTCCCGCCTCCGCCACAGTCGATGCGGCGGTGGCGAGTTACCGAAAGTGGGCGGAACTGCTCCGGGGCAGCGCGGTGAAGCCGGCGATTCTTCTGCAGGCGATTGTCGGCCACTGGACCTCCGATCTCGCCGAGAAGAAGACGGAGCCGTGGCAGCGCGCCATCAACGTAAAGGGGAAGGTCACGCGGTTCTGTCCGCTCGATCCGGGCTACCGCGCCTACATCCGCGAGACGGGACGCAAGCTTGCGGCGTGCGCCCCGGCGGCGATCCTCAGCGACGACGACGTGCGGGCGTTCTCGCCGGATGCGGAATGCATCTGTCCGCTCCACACGGCGGAGTACAACCGCCGCACCGGGAAGAACCTTACGCCGGAAGGGCTGCGGGACCTGCTCGCCCATGCGGATCGTCGGAGCGCCGACCACATGGCGTTTGCGGAGCTGCAGCGCGATACCGTCCTGGGCGTGGTGAAGCTTTTGCGCGAAGGCATCGATTCCGTCGATCCGTCGATCCCCTCGGGCGTGTGCGAACCGGGGTGGGCCTGGGCGCAGCGCTACATCGCCGACACGGCGCATGCGATGGCGGGGCCGAACCACACGGCGTGGGTGCGCCTCGCCAACGGGCAGTATTTCGAGACGGCGCCCAAGCAGACGATGGGCGGGCTTGTCCTCCGCACGATGGCGAGCGCCGAGCGTCTGCGCAACAAGGATGTTCTCTTGTTGGACGAGGCGGACACCTGGCCGCACAACCTGTGGTCGAAGTCGTCCGTCGCGTTCCACGCGAAGCTTTCGACGAGCGCGTTCGTGGGGCTGAAGGGCGCGAAGCTCTGGCTTGTGAACGCGCACAAGGGTCCGTACCGCGTGTCGCGGCACTACACGGAAATCCTTGAACGCAACCGTGGCTTCCATTCCGCGCTCTCGGCGGCCGTGCGCGGAACGGCGATGGAGGGCGTGCTGATTCCTTGCCACAAGGATTACCCCACCTTCTCCGTGGTTGAACGGAAAGGGAGCGGCACCGCGGATGCGGAGGGATGGGTGCAGACGGTGTTCAGCTGGTACGGCGTTCCGTTCCGGGTGACGGAGGACTTCTCCGTGGACGGCCTCTACGCGTTGGGCGGCGCGGGTGTGGTGCAGAAGCTGAGCGACGAGGAGATTCGCGCGATCTTCGCACACCGCGTGCTGGTTGATGGGCTGGCGGCGGCGGCGCTCATCAAGCGGGGCTTCGGCGACCTGATGGGGGTGGAGGAGGTGGCCGAGCGTCCGCTCTTCACGGGCGACTACAACGAGCGCCGCGGCAATCAGCTCTCGTTGCCGAAAAGCTCCAATCCGCCGATCTTCCGCCCATTGCCGGGCGCGGAGACCGTCAGTTCCTTCATCTGGAAGGAGAGCATCTTCGCCAAGAGCTTTGAACGCGTGGCGGCGAGTGGCGTGCTCTTCCGCAACCGCCTCGGCGGCACCGTTGCGACGACGGCCTACAATACCCGCCTGGCCCCTGCTTACCTTTATGGTTCGGGGCGTCAGCGGTATGTGTACGATCTTTTGGATGCGCTCGCCGGCGCACCGTTTGAGAACATCTGCGCGAACGAGCAGAATGTGCTGGCGCTCACGCGCCGCGCGCCGGATGGCGCAGATCTCCTGCTCCTTGAGAACCTCAACTACGATGCGGCGGATGAAATGCTGATTCGCCGCCGTGAACGTCCTGCTTCGGTTGAGGTGATGTCGCCCCACGGGCGGTGGGAGCAGACGGACTTCACGTTCGCCGACGGTCTGGTGCGCATCCCCTGCGACTGGCCGTGCTACGGCGTGAAGGTGCTGCGTCTCCGCCGTCCCTGATCACTGGATGAAATGAAGATCGTATTCGCCATAGATTCCTTCAAGGGGAGTCTCAGCTCGTTGGAGGCGGGGAACGCCGCCGCCGAAGGGGCGAAGCGTGCGTTCCCGGATGCGGAGTGCGTGGTGCGTCCGCTTGCCGACGGCGGCGAGGGCACGGTCGAGGCGCTGGCCGCCGGACTGGGTGGAGGACTGCGCACGGTGACGGTGACGGGACCGGCGGGACGTCCGACGGACGCCGTCTATGGAATCGTCGGCGAGACGGCGATTCTGGAGATGGCGCAGGCCGCCGGCATCACGCTCGTCTCGGGCGCGGAGAAGAATCCGCTGCACACGACGACGTTCGGCGTGGGGGAGATGATTCGGGATGCGTTGGCGCACGGATGCCGCCGCTTCATCGTGGGCATTGGCGGCAGCGCCACGAACGATGGCGGCGCGGGGATGCTTCAGGCGCTTGGGTTCCGTCTGCTGGACAAGGCGGGGCAAGAGATTCCGCGCGGCGGTGAAGGTCTGGTGCGGCTTGATCGGATCGATCGCGCGGCGGTGCTGCCGGAATTGGAGACCTGCGCGTTTCGCGTGGCGTGCGATGTCACGAACCCGCTCTGCGGGGCAATGGGCGCGAGTGCGGTGTTCGGTCCGCAGAAGGGGGCCACGCCCGAAATGGTGGCGACGCTTGATGCGGCGCTGGCGCATTTCGCCGAGGTGTCAGGCGGTGAGCCGGAGGCGGCGGGCGCGGGAGCCGCCGGGGGACTGGGCTTTGCGTTCCGGACGTTTCTCGGCGGCGAGCTGAAGCGCGGTGTGGACATTGTCCTGGAGGAGACGCGCCTCGCGGAGGCGATTCAGGATGCCCATCTTGTGGTGACGGGGGAGGGGCGGCTCGATGCGCAGACGGTGATGGGCAAGGCACCCATTGGCGTGGCGCATCTCGCGAAGCGTTTGGGGAAGCGGGTGATTGCGTTCTCGGGTTGCGTCACGTCCGATGCGGGCGCGGTGAACGAACACGGCATCGATGCGTTCTTCCCGATCTTGCGTGAGGTGACGACGCTTGAGACGGCGCTTGAAAAAGGTCATGCGGCGGCCAATCTCGCCGCCACAGCGGAACAGGTGTTCAGATGTTTTCGACTTGGGGCGCATTGACAGGACTTGTCCTCGCGATCGTGCTGATCGTGCGGAAGGCGACACCGGCGTACGCGTTGGTGTTGGGGGCTCTGATTGGCGGCCTTCTCGGCGGCGGTGGTCTGCCGGAGACGGTCGGGGCGATGATCGGCGGCGCGCAGTCGATGATGCCGAGCGTGTTGCGGATCCTGACGTCGGGTGTGCTGGCGGGCGCGTTGGTAAAAACCGGCAGCGCGGAGAAGATTGCGGACGCCATCGTCCGGGCGCTCGGCACGCGGTTCGCGCTCGCCGCCATCGCGTTGGCGACGCTGATCGTCACGGCCGTGGGGGTGTTTGTGGATATCGCGGTGATCACCGTGGCGCCAGTCGCGCTTGCCGTGGGGCGGCGCGCGGAGATTCCGGTGCCGGCGCTGCTGCTGGCGATGGTGGGCGGCGGAAAGGCGGGGAACGTGATCTCGCCCAATCCGAACACGATTGCGGCGGCGGATGCGTTCAATGTCGATCTGACGGCGCTCATGCTGAAGAACATCGTGCCTGCGCTCTGCGCGCTGACTGTGACGATTCTGCTTGCGCGCTGGTTGAGCCGCGCAAAATCCCCCATCCCAAACCTCCAACCCGAAACTGGAAACTCTAAACTCGAAACTCCCTCCCTTTGGGCGGCGGTGGCGGGGCCGCTTGTGGTGGTGGCTCTGTTGGCGCTCCGTCCGTTGTGCGGCTTCGCGGTCGATCCGCTCGTGGCGCTGCCGGCGGGCGGACTGGTCGCGATTCTGGTCTGCGGGAAGTGGCGGCAGACGGCGTCGTTCTGCGAGTACGGACTTTCCAAGGTGGCGGGCGTATCGATCCTGCTCATCGGGACGGGTGCGGTGGCGGGCATCGTCAAGAACTCGGGGCTGAACGCCGACATGGTGGCGTTCCTGAACGCCTGTCACCTGCCGGCGTTCGCGCTGGCGCCGCTTTCGAGCGTGCTGCTCTCCGGCGCGACGGCGTCCACCACGGCGGGCGTGACGATTGCCTCTCAGACCTTCTCCGGCACGTTGGTGCAGGCGGGGGTACCGGCCCTTTCGGCGGCGGCGATGCTCCATGCGGGCGGCACGATCTTCGATGCGCTTCCGCACGGCAGCTTCTTCCATGCGACGGCCGGCGCTGTGGGCATGGGCGTGAAGGATCGGCTCAAGCTCTTCCCGTACGGTACGCTTGTCGGTGCCACCTCCACCGTCACCTCCGTGCTCGTCTATCTCTGCGGCTTCTGAGATTCCGTCCATAAGTTGATTGCCGGTCGTTGGGTTGCAATTCTCCATTCGCTGACGGATTCACGCTCAATTTGTGGTATAATTCGCGGCATATTGGTTTGAGAGACGAGGCATCATGAAGAGAACAGCAGCGACGATGTTGGCGGCGGCGTTGACCGTCGTGGCTTCGGCCGGCGATTTCAACGGCGGCCGTACCGTCCCCGTCCATCGCTTTGCGCCCGTGGACCGCGATGGCGACAAGGTGTCGGTGTGCGCGCGGATGCCGGCGGCGCTGTCGCAGGAGAAGACCTGCGGGCAGTGTCATGAGATCGAAAAGATGCCCGGCGGTTCGCATTTCCGGAACGGCGGCACGAACGATGTGGTGAACAAGGTGAACCGCGAGCCGTGGTTCCTCTGCTCCACGAACGGCGGCTGCCGCGTGGTGTCGCTCGCCGACCGCGGCGGACTCTCCGCGTGGGAGTGGGCGCGGACGTTCGGCTACGCTATCCCCGGCGGCGGTTTGGCGAGCTGTCCCGCCGCGATGTGCGAGCCGGCCGGTGAGCATCAGCGCTGGTTCGTGACGGGTCCGCTGGAGATGAACTGTCTCGCGTGCCATTCGCAGGACGACTACGACGTGAGCGAGTGGGCGAAGCAGACGATGCGCGAGAACTGGAGCGGCGCCGCGCTCGCGGCGGCGGGCTATGCGCGTGTCGAGGGCATGAACGCGCGGTTGGACGCCGCCTGGGATCCGCTCATCGCCGAGAATCCCGACGACCATCTCTTCAAGGTGCCGGAGAAGGTGCTGTACGAGCCGTCGAAATTCGACGACAAGGGGCGTTGCACGTTCCGCGTGGGTAAGCCGAAGAACGAGAACTGCCTCGCCTGCCATGCGGTCTCCGCCGTCGGCACGCCGTCGCATGACATCGCGGGTGACGTTCATCTTCAGCGCGGGATGCGTTGCATCGACTGCCACCAGAACGGCATGGACCACCGCATCGAGACGAAGAGCTGCGCATCGTGCCACCTTGAGAAGAACGGCGCGGGACCCAAGCCCCGGCATGTGGGACTTCCCCTTATTCATTTGGAGACGCTCTCCTGCACGGTGTGCCATTCCGGCGTGACGAAGGATGGCGCCTGTGCGCAGGTGCGCACGATGCGTGCGAACCGCATCGGCATCTACGGGAAGGCGCACTGGGAGACGGATGTGCCGTTCATCGAAGAGCCTTTCATCCGGAAAAACGCCGACGGCAAGGTGGAGCTTTGCCGCCGCGCGGCGGTGTCACCTCAACCCTCAACCCTCAACGCTCAACCCACCAACTACGTCTATTGGGCGTTCGCCCATGACGTGAAGCCGGCGCGTCAGGCACGCGGTGCGGATCCCGATCGCTGCGCCGCCTGCCACTCCATCACAAGCCGCTTCTTCGAGGGTTACGAGGATCCCGTCTATTTCACGGCGTTCAACCTTGCGTTCTTGGGACGCCCCGTGTTCAAGGTTGTCCTTTGGGTCGTCTTTGGTCTCCTATGCCTCTTCGCGGCGGCGGCGGCGGCGGTTGCGCTCAACCGTGCGGCGGCGAAGGTGGAGGAGGGCACCACGCACTTCCTGTGGGGGGCGTTCAAGTGGCTTGTGGATGTGGGCTTCGTGCTGGCGATGGTCTATCTTGTCCTCTCGGGCGTGTTGGGCTGGTGGCGCGGCGGTATGACGTGGTGGTGGCTGATGCTTCACATGGTGGCGGGCGGCGTTCTGGCCGGTGCGGTGGCCGCGATGGCGGTGCTGCGCCATGGCGAACGGACGCGCGGCATGGCGTCGTCGGTGATCTGGACGCTGTGGCTGGTCTTCGCCGCGGGAACGGTGTTCACTGCCGTAATGCCGATGATGGCTGTGTTTGGAAGTCAGGGCCAGGCGTTCCTGCTCTGGAGCCACCGTTGCACGGCGCTCACCTTCACCGTCCTCTCGCTGGCGGTGTGCTTCGTGGCCCTGAAAAAGCGGAGGTGATATGTTCGGTCGCGTGCTGGGACTTGGTGCTTTGCTGGCGCTTTTTTGCGGGTGTGCCACGACAGTTGTACGCGAAGAGCCATCGCATGCTGCGCTCGCCGAGGCGCTCATAGAGAACGTGAAAGGGACGAAGGTCCAGATGGTGGAGGGGGCCTGGAAGGATGAGGCGTTCGCCGCCGAATGCGTACTGAAGGGTGATGGCGAAATGCTCACGGCGGTGCTGCTCGCGCCGCAGATGCGGCTTGCCACGCTCACGCTCAAGCAGCCGCACACGCTCCGGTGGGACCGCGCGCCGCAGGTTCCGTCCTCGTTAGATCCCGAGTATGTGCTCTTCGATATGGCGCTTGTGCTCCTGCCGACGGCGACGCTCTCCGAGAAGATTGGCGAGGACTACCGCGTGGACGAGACGGCGGATGGACGGCGGCGGCGCGTAGTGGATGCGCGCGGACGGCTCCATTCGGTGCGTCAGGTGCTGCCCGACGGCGGTGTGTACTTCCGGAATGCAGTGTACGGTTATGAATTGACCGTCAAAACGATTCCCCAATGAGAATTGACGGCGTTGACATTGAGGCGGTGTTCGGCTGCGTCCCTGCGAACGCGGTGGACAATCTCGCCGCTCTTGAACCGCTCGTCGGCGCGGAGAAGGCGGCGGCGATCGTTCAGGCGACGGGTTTCACCACGCGCCGCGTCGCGGCTTCGGGAACGGATGTGTTCGATCTCGTGCTGCCGGCGGCGAAACGCGCGCTGGAGGGCGTTGCGTCCCGTGAGATCGGCGGCGTGGTGGCGGTCAGCTTCTCGAACCGGAACCGCTTTCCGGCGCTCTCGGCGCGTCTGCAGCATGCGCTTGGGCTGGGGAACGATGTGGTCGCCTACGATCTCTCTATGGCGTGCAGCGGGTGGATCTACGGACTCTTCGCCGCCGCGCAGCTGGTGAGGGCGTCGGGACGGAAGGTGCTCTTGGTGGATGGTGATGTGCAGAGCGCCTGGATCGATCCTTCTGACGCGAACACGCTCGCCGTGATGGGCGACGGTGCGGCGGCGGCGCTTCTCGGGCCGGGTACGGCGTCGTGGGAATTCGACTTTTTTACGGACGGCTCCGGTGCGGAGATTCTTAGTTGCCGCGAGACGATTGCGATGGATGGGTTTGGCGTGTTCCGCTTTGTGGCGGGTCCGGTGCGGCGCTTCCTTGAGACGTTCCTGCGCGATTCGCAGATCCTCGCTGGCGGCGCGTCGCTTTTCGTTCCGCATCAGGCGAACCTGTACATGGTGCGTCAGCTCGCCGATGCGCTCGGTCTCAAGGATCGCGTGGCAGGCTGTGGCGCACGCTACGCGAACACAGGTTCCAGTTCGGCAGCGCTGACGCTCGCGGAGGAATTGCCCGTGCCTCCGGGCGGTGCGGTTCTGATGGCTGGCTTCGGCGCAGGGTTGAGCGCGGGGGTGGCGGCCACGACGCTCGGTGCGTACCGGAGAGGTGTGCTGGAGATATGACTGCCGTCACGGAGAGGGCTTTCCGCGAAACGCTCGACGCGCTCGGACTCAACCCCGAGAAGGGGGCGTGGGATTCGATCCGCCACTTCAACCTCGTGATGGAATTAGAGGCGCGGTGGGGCGCGAAGATCCCGATCCAGGATGTCGAAAAGCTCCAGTCGTTCTCCGATTTCTATTTCCGCGTGCCTTGCCGTCCGGCGAAGGTGCTGGCGGTGGATGCGGATAACACGCTCTGGGACGGAATCGTCAGCGAAGACGGTGCGGCGGACGTGGAACCGTATGCGGCGTTTCAGCGCGGGCTGTTGGCGCTGAAGGCGAAGGGTGTTTTGCTTGTGCTGCTCAGCAAGAACGATCCGCCGGACGGCGGCCGTTCGCTGATCGAACAGGTGTTCGCGCGTGCAGACATGCCGCTTTCGCTTAACGACTTTGCGTTTGTCGGCGTGAGCTGGGAGCCGAAGCCGGGCGCGCTTCTGGCGGCGGCGAAGGCGCTCAATGTCGGGACGGACAGCTTTGTCTTCGTGGACGACAATCCGCACGAGCGCGCACAGATGAAGGCGCATCTTCCCGAAGTGATGGTCGTGGAGGAGATGGAGAGCTGGCAGACGAAGGGGATGGAAGGTCTCGCCGAGAGTCTGGGCGACACCTACTTCGCAGAGGCGGGACGGACGGAGGAGGATCGGTTGCGGGCGCAGCGCCCCGTCATTCTCTCGGAGCCGGGACTTGCGGAAGCGGCTTTTGTTCGGGGCGACTATCTCAAGACGCTGGAGCTGAAGGTCGCGTCCTCGCGTGCCGAGGAGGCGGATGTGCCACGGCTCGCGCAGATGGCGGGCAAGACGAACCAGTTCAACGCCACGACGATCCGCCGGAACGAGGAGGAGTTCCGCGCGCTGCTGGCGGATCCGGCGAAACGCGTGTACGTATTCCGTTTGAGCGACAAGTTCGGTGCGATGGGGATCGTGTGTTTTGTGGTGGCGGATGTTGCCGTGCGTCGCATCACCGATTTTGTGATGAGCTGCCGCGCGATGGGGCGCACGCTGGAGTTCTTTGCGTATCGCCATGTGTGCCAGGATCTCGGCGCGGAGACCGTCCCGATCGACTTCCGCGCCACGGCCAAGAACGGTCCCTTCGCGGCCTTTCTCGAAAAGCTGGCGCACGGCGAGCGCGAAACCTTCTGCGTGTGAGAAGTGGATGTTTTTGGTATAATGCAAATTTCAATTTAAGAGCAGGAAAGGTGGTTGACCATGAACATTAAGCGTTCCGCTTGGCTTGTTGCGGCATTTGCGATGCTGGCGTCGTGTGCGTATGGGGCTTGGGCGCCGGAAGAGATAGTTGTCGCGGGACGGAACGAAACCGTGACGTTGAACGTGCCCGATCAGGACGTGGAATCGGTTCCTGGCAATGTCTTTATTGGCTCTGGTGGCGCCTTGCACAAGACGGGCGGCGGACTGCTGACGATGCCGCTCGAGAAGTTCGTGCAGGGCACTGAGGTCACGGTAGGGGTGCGCGAGGGCGCGGTGCGGATTGCGGCATTCGACCCGGAGAACTTCAATTTCAGCGAACCATACGATACACTTGAGAAGGCGGCGCTGTGGCTGGACGCGTCTGCCGACGGGAAAGTTCTGTACACCAGCTCGAACGATGTGGATTGGGTTGACGGTTGGCTTGACGTCCGAGAGACGGGGAACGAGACGGACGGTTACGAGTACTTGCGCGCACTGCCGAACCTCGACCCGGCGAACCTTGCGCCGACGCTGGTGGAGACAAATGGGGTGAAGGCCATCTGGTTCGGCAAGTACGGTTCCGGACGGTCTATGGACTGGTGCGACGCAGACGGCGCGATCGTGACGTTCTCGAACATACGGCACGCCTTCATCCTGTATGGCGTGTACGAGAGCCACGGTTTCGTTCTCGGTCTGGCGAAAGGCGACCGGACAGATGGCGGCACGCCCACCTTCCACATTGCCTCTTCCAGTGCTGGCTCTCCGACGGATTCCATCGGTACGAAGTACTACACCGACGCAGCCGCCGTCTATACGGGGCGCACGTTCGTGAACGGCGAGATGGTGGACGCCAGCAAGAACGGACAGCTCAAGCAACAACAGTTCCAGCTGCTCGAATACGACTGCTGCGGAAGGCCGGGGAGGGCCTCCAACTTCTTCAACGACCGCAACTACTTCTCGAAAAACTCCAGTTACCCATCGGCTGGCGGCAACCGCATCGGCGGCGACTACATCGCAGAGGCGCTCATCTTCACGAACGAACTGACAGAGGCGGAGCGGATTTCCGTTGAGGCGTACCTGATGAACAAGCATCTGGGCGTGCGTGCACCGAAGGTTAAGGTCGTCCTCGCGGAAGATGCCACGGCGCTGGTGGAGGCGAACGCGTTGCGCGATTCGTTCATCACGGGCGACGGGACGCTGATGGTGGCGGATAATGCCGCCGACCTGCTCGCGATGCCGAACTTCGACTTTGCGGGACTGTTCGACATCGGGGGAGGCACGTACAGTCTCGGCAACCTGTTCGCGCTCATGATGTTCGACGGCGACCGCATTACGGTCTCGCAGGATGGTTATCGGCTGCCGACGGCGAGCCTGACAAGCGATGCCGGGGTGGGGCAGGTAGTGAAGGAGGGCAGCGGCCCGGCCTTGTTCACGCGAATCCCTGAAACGGTGGGCACCGTTTCCGTGAATGGAGGCACGCTGCGTCTTGCCGCCCCGCCGCGGAAGCAGAATCCAATCGTTCCGGGCAGCGTCACGGAAGTCGTCTTCCAGAACCCGGACTTCGAGGAGGTGGGACCGACGACAAACGCCGAGTACAAGTCTGAGCAGATGGTTGCGCACTGGAACCTCGTGGGGGTTAAGAACGGCACCCATTGCGCGATCTTCATAGGCGGGGACGGCACCGGAAGCGGTTGGGGAACTACGGGAACCCCGTATCAAAGTCCGCTTCCGACGCCCGATGGCGGCATGGCGCTGATGTTAAAGGGCGATGCTTCGGCCTGGACATCGATCGACATCCCGACCGATGGCATCTACGACATCAGTTTCCTATCTGCGCCGAGAAACGGCTACGGCAACAGGATGTTTGACATTTGCATCGGGCCTTCGGCAGACAATCTCGTGACGGTCGGAAGCTTTACGGTTTCTGATTTCGTATGGCGTCCGTTCCGCGTGCGCACGCCGTTGCTCAAGGCTGGCGCGAATCAGCAGTTCTGGTTCAGAAACTGGGCTGAAGGCACGGACAAGGCCGTCGCCGTTGACTGCATACGGATGACGCTTGTCACCGATCTGGCTCCCGGCACCATCCCCGTGCCGAACGGTTCGTTTGAGCTGAGAGGTGCTTCATTCGTCGATGCAACGTTGCGCACGAACAATCTTGTGACGGGTTGGACGCTGACGCAGACGAACGGATGGACCAGCGGAGCGCCATCGGCGGCGTTCACCACGCCCGCGATGGATAGTGGTGTGTTGGACCGCTTCGACTACGGGCACAACCGATCCGGCACCGTGCAGCTGTTGCTTGGCGGTACGGGGGCTAAGGCCGAGACTACGTTCACGCCTGCCACGGGCGGCGTGTACAGGCTGAAGGGCCTCGTCGCCTGCTACCGTTCCACCTCAATACGACACAGCACCACCTACGTGAATGCCCGCCTGACATCCGGCGGCACGGTGAAGGATCTTGGCACGCTTGCCGTATCCGTGTACCGCCTTACGGAAATGAAATGGCCGAATGCCGTAAGCGTTGCGGCCGGTGAGGAGGTGACGCTTACGCTCGAAAGCCGCGACGCCGCCGTGCTGGAGGCGTTTACGCTGATCGACGATCTTGAACTGACACCGGCTGTCGAGAAAGCTGACGAACTGCTCGCGGCGGGCGGATTCGAGACGGCGGCGGTTTGGCATCTCACACAGCTTTACACGAAGCCGGGCAGTGTCGGTGCGAGCGCGCGCAGAGACTACCCCACCACAGCGCCGGTGTACGTCAACGCCTACGGGACGGAACGTTACGAAGGAAAATACATGTACTGCCTCGTGCAGAACGACATCGTGTGGCAGCAGATCGAGTTCCCGTCCGCCGGACTCTACAGGCTGAGCTATTTCGGGCATACGCGCAAGGACAACATCACCGATAAGGGGCTTAATCCGGTGAAGGCGTTCTGGGTGGCGGAAGGCAGCACGGTGACGAACTGGATCGGGACGGCCACGCCGAAATCCACGAACTTCGTGGAGTGCGTGTTCACGTTCAAGGTTCCGTCCGCGACCCGTGCGACATTCGGTCTTCAGGGCGGGACGGAGCCGACGAACGGCAATGAGGGCGACCACACCACGGTGCTGGACGGCGTGTCGCTGAAGCGGGTGTTTTCGGAGAACGGCGGGTTGCCGGACGTGCCGGAAGGCTTGACGGTGCGGGTGGCCGCAGACGCAAAGCTTTCACTCGACTACGACGGGACGCTGGAGCTTCGCGCGCTCTATCTCGGTGGCCATGCGGCGAGGGGGCTTATCACGTCGGCGACGCATCCGCAGTATGTGTCGGGTGTCGGCGAAATCTACGTGAAGCCGCGGGGGGCCGTTTTCACCATCCGCTGATTCAGTTGAGGAGGAAACATGAAGAGATTAACGGGGCTGCTGGCTGTCGCCGCGTCGCTTGCCGCTACGGGCGCTTGGGGGATCAGGGATGCGGAGCTTGAGAAGGGGTTCTTCGA
>CACZCD010000013.1 GCA_902779565.1 uncultured bacterium
TGTACCGCGCCTTGTATGGTGAACACGGACTCTGGGTGCGTCCCGCAAAGATGTTCTTCGAGACCATCGAGCGCGACGGCAAGCGCATGAAACGTTTTGAACTGCTGGAGGATGCGAAATGATGTTCAAGGACAAGATTGTGGTTGTGACTGGCGGGGCGCAAGACACCGATAATGGTTGGAGGCTGGAGGGATGAAGAAGGTAAAAATAACGATTCTGAAGACGACGCTCGACAAGGAGCTTGCGGCGGAATACGGCATTGACGGGCTGACCGCCTGTCCGATGATGAAAGCCGGCGATGTGTTCTACGCCGACTACGCGAAGCCGCAGGGATTCTGCGACGAGGCGTGGAAGGCAATCTACCAGTATGTGTTTGCGCTGGCGCATGGCGCGGACAAGTCGCTCTTCTACCACGGTGACTGGATCAAGAAGCCCGGCGTCGCCATCGTGAGCTGCAACGACGGACTCCGCCCCGTCATCATGAAACGCGAAGCGACCGACGAGGAATCGAAGATCGACTACGAGCCAATCGAAAATAGGGCGTTGGCATGATTCACAATACTCACAATGTTCTCACTCGGCGCTCTTCTTGGCTCGCTTGCCGGAATTACTGCCGGTCTTCGATCTTTTCCTTCGTGGACCACAATCCGGCGGACGGCGTGGAGATGTAGTACACCTCTTCGCCGTCAGGCATCGTGTTGAATCCCGTCTTCATCTTTGCCGGGTCGTAGCGCTTGAGCGTCTCCGCAAGGTCGGCGTAGCCGAAGCATACGGACTCGACCTCCTCCTTGCTGAGGTGGCCGGGCGCGTAGGTGATCTTGAAGCGGCCTTCCGAGGAGCCGTGGATGAGGTGAGCGGTGCCATGCGTGAGATCCTGGAGCACGGGTTCGGTGCGCCAGAGCTTCATCACGTTCTCCGTGCCGGAATAGCCGTAGGCGCGGATGAGCTTGTCAACCTCCTCCTGTTCGCCGAAGCGCTTCAGGCCGGGCGCGATGATGAGCAGTTCGCCGCCGTCGGCCATCGCCATGCGCGTGCGGTAGATCGCCTTGTTCGCCACCCACGTGGAATAGAACTCGTTGCCCTGCATCACCGCCACCACCTTCTTGAGTGGCGGAACGATGGTGATGTTGCGCTCGCGGGAGAGCTTCGCCGCGTTGAGATACGTGTCGAGGTCGTCGCCGACGAACGCGCCGATATGCTGGAGTTCGCCCTGGTCGTCGTAGGCCATCACCACCTCGAAGAAGAAGTCCGGCAGGTGCGAAAGGTACTGCTCCTGCGCGCGGTTGTAGCAGGCGCGCAGCGGGGTGATGAGCCTGCCGAGGTTGTTTTCGATGCCGCAGCAGGCCGCCATCATGTGCGAGGCGCAGATCATCGGCTTGCCGCCGAGGCCGATGAAGTAGTTCTTGTTGTGGTTGGCGAAGCCGAGGACCTCGTGCGGCACCACGTGGCCGACGTTGATGATGAGATCCCAGCCGCCTTCGAGCAGCGTCCTGTTCACGCATACGGGAATCGCCCAGTCGGCCTTGCCGTGCGACACCTCCTTCACGAAATCGGCCGGCACTTCGCCGATCGTCTTCACGCCGTTGCGCCAATCGTGCTTGAGGATGCGCTCCTCGGGGATCGAACCGAACATCCACCGGTTCTGCTCCGGCGTGTGCGGCAGATGCTGCCCGAGCGTCGGGATCACATAGACCTCCGCCTCCTTCGAGAATATCTTGTAGAACTCCTCCACAATCCAACCGGAGCCGCTGTGCGCGCGCGTGATGTCCGGCGGCAGCAGCAGCACCTTCTTCGGGTTCGCGCAGATGCGCCGGCGGGCTTCCTCTGCCGCCTTGTGGACCAACTCCAGCATTTCGCCGCGCGAAATGGTTTCAACTTTCTCGAACCAGGACATTGTCGTGTGCCTTTCTTTTGCGGTTTTTTAAATTTTTCGCGCATTATACCATAAATGCCGCCGCCCGTGTCGGCAATCTGTACTGAAATCAGCGACGAATGGGAGACGGCGGATAATAAATCATTGAAAATGTCCCGCCTTTTGAGACGCCCTACGTACCGGAGAAATGATATAATATTCGACCTATGCGTGACTGCACACCAATTCGATAACACAACGGAGAATTAATTATGTCCACGAAGAAGACAGCAAAGAAAATCAAGAACGTGCTGATCATCTCGGCGTCGTTCCGCCCGAACTCCAATTCCCACGCGCTTTGCCAGGAGGTCGCGAAGGGCGTGAAGGCCGCGGGCAACAAGGCCGAGGTCATCCGGCTCAAGGACAAGAAGATCGGATTCTGCACCGGCTGCTACGCCTGCCAGAAACTCGGTAAGTGTGTGATCCAGGATGATGCGAACGCGATCGTCGAGAAGATATGCAGGGCGGACACCGTCGTGTTCGGCACGCCCGTGTACTACTTCTCGATCGCCGGTCAGCTCAAGGCGCTCTTCGACCGCTGCGTGGCGAAGTGGCCGGAGCCGAACGGCAAGCCGTACTACCTCGTCGCGACGATGGCGGAGAACAGGAACTGGGATCTCGTGAAGGCGCCGCTTCAGGGCTTTGTCGATTGCTTCGAAGGCGCGAAGATCAAGGGCTTCCTCAAGGCCGGAGGCGTTTACGAGCCCGGTGCCGTGAAGAAGACAAAGTTCATGAAGGCGGCTTTCGATCTCGGCAGGAGGATATGAGGGCAGGGCATGACGGACGAACAGACAGGCCTGATTGGCCGCAATCGCGAGGCGATGCGCCTCTTCGAGAAGTGCATCAACACGAACGATCTTGAGCTGGGCCGCACGCTCATCGCGGAAACGGCGGCGTTCAAGACGCCCGTTTCGCCCACGCCGCTCTACGGCGCGGAGGGATACCTGAGTGTCGTCAGCCTCGTGCGGAAGAGTTTCCCGGATGTGCAGTGGAAGCTTGTGGATATGGTGGCGGACGAAAAAACGGTCGCCGTCTATTGGGAGTGCTCCGGTACGTTCAACGGCGAAGCCCCCTTCGCCGGACTTCAGCCGAACGGACGCCGCTTCACGACTACGGTCATGAACTTCTACTCGTTCGACTTGGGCGGCAAGATCTGCAAGGACGTTGCCGCAACTGGCATCGCGGGCATTCTGCAGGGCATCGGTGCCATCCCATGATTTCAAGGGGAACACAGATATGACAGCGCGTAAATTCATCAAGAACATCTGCTCGGTCGCGGGCGCGGTGATGCTCACGGGATGCGTTTCCTGTGACGTGGCAAACCGGCACAACAAAGAGCAAGAAGAGAAAAACATGTTCGTGGTACGAATCGCCGAAATCGAGGTCTATCCGGAATGGTTGGAGGCATATCTTGCCGCCGCCGGGACGGTCGGGGCGGAATCGGTCGCAAAGGAGCCAGGCGTCATCTGCATCTTCCCGATGCAGAAGAAGGAGTCGCCGACCTCCATCCGCATCGTGGAGATCTACCGCAGCGAAGAGGCCTACAATGCGCACCTCGCGGCGCCGCACTTCCGTGCATACAAGGAGGGCACGCCGCACATGATCAAGTCGCTGAAGCTCGTACCCATGCAACCGCTCGACCCTGCCCATGCGGACAGCATCTTCAAGAAATGGGTGCAGATGCAACAAGCCAAATGGGCGTGAGTCGTTGGCTCCCGCCGTTGCAATGTCGCCAAGCCGCAGGTAAACAACGACGGGCAAGGCAGGCGACTGTCGGCATCTCGTCGTCTCTCTTGACATACCCTACGGGGGTATAGTATAATACGCGGCCAATAAGGCATAGAAGGGAAATGAGATGAGAAAATGCATTGAAGACGTGACGTCGCTCCAGCTGCGGCTGAAAAAGATCATCGGGCAGCTGTCGGGCGTCCAGAAGATGCTGGCGGAGGATGTGCCGTGCGAGGACATACTCACACAGCTCAATGCGGCGAACGGGGCGCTCCACCGCCTGTCATTCATCGTCCTCGACGGGCATCTCCGCCATTGCGTGCGCGAGGGCATCGAAAAAGGAAACGCCGACGAGACGATCGAATCATTCGCTGAGGCGCTGGAAAGCTTCTCGAAGATGGCGTAGATGAGGCTCTTGAGATGAAAGACATACTGCTTGCGTTCGTGCATGTATTCGCCATGATGGCGCCATGGCTCGTGTTCGGGTTCCTGATGGCAGGGATCATCGCCGTCTGGATTCCGCGAAACTGGGTCAACCGCGTGATGGGCGGCCGTTCCGGATTCGGCGGCATTTTGCGCGCCGTCGCAATCGGCGTACCGCTTCCCATCTGCTCGTGCGGCGTGCTGCCGATTGCCGCCGGGCTGCGCAAGCACGGCGCGGGGAAAGGACCAACCGCCGCCCTTCTCATCTCCACGCCGCAGACGGGCATTGATTCGATTCTTGCCACATACGCCCTGCTTGGCCCTGTCTTTGCCGTGGCGCGCCCTGTCGCCGCCGCACTTACGGGCATCGTGGGCGGAGCTGTGGTCTCGGCCGTTGGTGGGGAAGATGCGGCGCCCGCGTCCGTGGAGGATGCATCCGCCGGGTCGCGTGGGATAAAGGCGATATTCTGGCAGGCGTATAGACGGCTTCTCGGCTCGGTCGCAAAGCCGCTTGCCGTCGGACTCGCCATTTCCGCGCTTGTCACGGTGCTTGTGCCCGACAACTTTTTCGCGGACGCGTTCCATGGCAGCGACTGGATCGCGATGCCGGTGATGGCGCTTGTCGGCTTCCCGATGTACGTCTGCTCCACGGCGTCGATTCCGATCGCCGCCTCGCTCATCGCCAAGGGCGTTTCGCCCGGGGCGGCGTTCGTGTTCCTGATGGTCGGCCCCGCGATGAACGCGATGTCCCTCACAACCGTCTCCGCGCTTGTGGGGCGCAAGGCCGCCGCCGCATACGTCGCAGTGATCGTCATCGGCGCTGTTCTCTGCGGAATCGCGATCAACCTGCTTCCAGATGCGCTTCCCGCCTCTTCCGCAATTGCCGCCTCGGGCCATTCGCTTTCCGTCGTACACTGGGCATCGGCTGCGTTTCTGGCAATAATGATGGTCTACAACCTCGTGCGCCCGTTGGGCATGGGGCATCACAGCTGCTCTGCGAAGTAAAGGCGAGTGCGCAATGAGAGGAACGGCAAGCTATACGCCACCCGAAGAAGAGGTTGTTCAATTGCGATTTTTAGGTTAAACATAGATTCATCAGTTGAACATCTCACGCAGAGAGGCGGAGAGCGCAGAGAAAAGTCAAAACCGGCTCACCCACGAATTTCGAGAGATGAACTGTAGCCAGGCAGTGCTTGTGGCATTTGCCGCAGGCTCGGAAAGAACAAGGACGAACTGCTGCGCCAAGTTCCAGAAGTTCGTGGATTTCGCGAGCACCTATCGCATCGCGACCACGACTTTTCGGCCGCAGAGGCGGCTTCGTTCACACGCGAAGCCCATGACGTGCCCTTCCACGCTATCGTCGAACGAGGAAGAAAGACGTGAGAAGTCTCTTGTATCGACAGCTTCCAGGAAGTCACGGATAAGCTGCAGGTCGCCGCCGCCGTGTCCGCTATCCTTGTAGTTCCCTTCGTCTGTCGGCTTGAACGACCATGGATAGGATCGCCCGGTGTCGAAACGGTGGAGCGTGAATGTCGTCCCGTCGCCTTCGATATACCCCATCGTCCCCATTACGCGCGTACGCCGTCCGCCCCAAGGCGTGAAAGCGTCCAAGGTGAATGACGCCGTAACGCCGCCCTCAAACAGAAGCGTGGTCACGATGTGGTCCGGCTGATCGTTATCCATGTCGTAGATGCAGCGTCCGTAGTCTGTCGTGCGCAGCTTCTTGAGGATCTGCGCACTGGTGAACTTGCGCGGCAGGTCAAACACATAGAGATGGCGATGCTGCCGCACGTAGATGTTGATCGCGGAATACGGACAGAACTTCTCGTGCGGACATCCATCCGTGCAACGCGGCGGCGCGCCGGCTGGTCTGTTCTCGTGACGGAAGAGGGCAACACTTCCCTCTGCGCTTACGCGCACGCAACGCCGCCCTATGAGCCAGCGGAGGATATCGAGATCGTGGCAGCTCTTTGCGACGATCATCGGAGTGGAGGCCTTAGAGTTGTGCCAGTTGCCGCGCACGAACGAATGCGCCATGTGCGCCCACTGAACAGGCTCCTGATGCTGGATGTTTACGACCTCACCGACAAGGCCACGATCCAGAGCGCCCTTCAACGCCCGGAAATATGGCGAGTATCGCAAAACATGTCCAACCGCGACCATCACACCCGTCTCATGCTGCCGTTCAAGAAGTGCACGGCACTCGCGCACAGTCTGTGCCATGGGCTTTTCGAGCAGGATGTCATATCCCTGTCGCATCGCCGCCATGGCCGCCTCATAGTGGAGATCATCGGGCAGGGAGACGATCAGCACGTCCGCAAGCTTCCCCTTGCGTCCCGCCGCCAACATTTCACGGAAATCACCGAAGCACCGCTCCTGCGGTATCTTCCAGAGACGCCCCATGCTGTCGCAGCGTTCCTTCTGGATGTCGGAAACGGCCACAACCTTCAGCGTCCCCGGGAACAGCTTCCCATACTCCGTGTACGTCTGGCCGCGGCTTCCCGCGCCCATCACTGCAACCGTGATTTCACGGCTCGTCTTCAGCGAGAGCGGACGCGCCCTGCCGATTTCGGCAAATGCCGCCGCCACAGCATCCTCTGAAGGTTTTCTGGTACTAACTTTTATTGACTTTTTCATGGTTCTCAATACAACTTGCGGCCATAGACAAGTATCTTGCCAAGGTGGAAGAAATTCTCCTGCGAGTCCGGTGCGCGCCGGACTCGCACCTGTGTGGCCCTGCGCGGCGATGCGCTGATATCCACCCGATACGTATCCCGTACATCATCCGCGCGGAACACCGTGCTCCACGTCTGGCCGTCCTCGGAAAGCTGCACCTCGATCGGCACCTGCCGCGCACGGTTGCTGCCGCCGCCCCTGTTTTCGGCGATCACCCCGCAGATGTCGGCCGCGCCGGCAAGAATCACCACGGCCCACGGAGACTTCTCCTTGCCCGTATGGAAAGCATTCCGTTCGCACGGCGACCGGTCCAAGCACCTCGCATACCGTGCCGGCACGTCCCATGAACTCGTGGAGGACGTCCTGAGCATTCCGTCCGACGAAAGCAGTTCGCCACCGAAGTCAGATGTCGGATACAGAAGCGACGACTCCGGCACCGGCTCAAGCCGATCCTGCAGCTGTGCGAGCTGACGGAACGCCTCCCTGTTGCCGGTCCTTGACGCGCCCAAGATTAGCGGCGCAAAATCAAGTTTGGCTTTCGCGCCATCTGTCGATTTCGCTGCAACGACATCTTCAAGCGTCTTCATGAACGCCTCTGTTCCGCCTTTGGCGGACATCATCGCGTCCCATCCCCAGCCAAGAGTCTGGGCGAAGTAATCGCGAGTTCCGTACTGCGCAAGCAGGACGGCCTTCAGCACGGGCACCATCCGCTGCGCGTTGCCTGACAGGCGCGCGGTCCACTGCTTGAGCACCTCCTTGAAATCCGACTCCTCCTGCAACATGGAATCGTCCTGGCGGAGGAGCGGCGCCATTTCAACAAGTTCATCGGCAAGAGCCTGAACGCCCTTCTCGTCCGCGACGCGCGCGAAATAGGGCGTGAGGAAATCCCAGAGCGGCTGTCTGCCCGTGCGCAGTCCGGCGGCGCATGCGCGCACCCATTCCCTCGTCGCCTCAAGCGGCGCGTGCGTCTGCTTCAACCATTCGCCATATTCCCGCCACGCATTGTAGTGCTGTGGCCAAAGGCGGCATGCGCGCCGGAAGAACGCCTCGACATCCTGCCCCCGAAGGCCACGTTCCTCCGCAAGGACACCAAGCTCCACCATCCGATCCGCATCAAGCCGCTTCTCGCGGTCGCCTTCGAACGTACTCTCATACGCCTGCACATACGCCCATACGGGGTTGTCCCAGAACTTGACATGCATCCGGGTCGGACGCGCGACATAATTGTCGATCTCCCATTTGCCGCCCAGAAGACGCCGCGTGTAGGCGCAATGCGCAGGCTGCCCTGCCGTGCAGCTCGGAAGTCCATGCGCATTGCTGCACGCCGACCCGAACTTCGAAAGCTCACCACACACGCCACCCACGATCGGCGAGTAGCGCCGCTTCGGCCATTCACCCGCCGCCTCCCAGGATTCGTAATAGTGCGGACCCTGCACGGAATCGCCGAAGCAGTTGAACGTGCGGTAAGGTATCATCCAGCATGCACCGCCATAGTCGCGCAGCGGCATGTTCACGTACCAGCTGAGAAAGCGCTGCTGCCTCGGGGCATCGTCCACGCTCGCCGTCGGCTGTCCCTGATGGACCGCAAAGCGCCATTGCCAGACCGGCTGCGCGAGTGCTCGCCTGTGCAGCCTTCCGGCCTTTGCCGTCGAACGGTAGGCATCCATGAAATCGGCAAGCCACGCCTCATCGCGGTCTAGGTATTCGAGCGCAACCGCCGTCGCAAAACGCCGACCTGCGTTGTCGCCATTGATCCAGCGTCCGAAGTCCTGGAAGAACAGCGATTCAAGATTGAGTATCGCCCTTTCGCCATCGCACGGCCCGCTCCATGCGAAATCCTCCATCCATCTACGATCCTTGAAGAACGCTTTCAGGAAGATGTTCGCGCCCGGACGGGCCTGTAGCGCGCGCCAAGCATTCTCGCCAATGCGGCGCAAAACCGCATACAGCGCAATGTCTGTCTTCTGCTCATCCGCAAGTTCGGCATCCGGCGCGACAGAAACAAGTCGCCGCTTCAAGGCATCGAGCGGGAACGGCCGGATCTTTCCGGTGGACTTCGCCGGACGCTTGATAAGTTCAACCCGTTTGATCTCCTTGCGCTTGATGTCCTTGCCCGACAGGATCAGATACCCCATCGCGCTCTGCCCCCACAATGTGCCGCGCCCAAGCGAGAACACGCGCTCCAGAAGCGCAAGGTTGGATTTTTCATGGGCGGGATCCTTTCGCCAGAGCGCATACTCGGCCATGTCGATGCTCTGCCGTTGGTTCACCGACAAATGCGTCTGCGGCATCCTGCGGAGGGACGCGATGTACGCCTTGCCACCCTCAAAGTCCCCTTTTTCTCGGAACCTGTTCGCCTCCGTGACGATCTCAATCCCGAAATCCATCGTGAAGTGGCGCGCCCAGCCATACCTGTCATCCTTGTCGAGCGCGCGGAGCGCCTCCCATTCCGCCTTGTAGGCAAGTGGACCTTCAAGCAACTGAGTCACGTTAAACCGACCCGTCTGCGATCCGAGAATGTCAAACGCCGAACCGTATGCGTTGGCGGCTTTCGCCGGGCTGGTGTCACGGAGCGATTTACCTTTGCGAAAGAGCATTTCAGCCTCGCCGCTGCGCTTCACCGCCTTGTTGACCATGTCCGCAAGCTTCTCGTCGGTGATTGTGCGCGGCAGGTTCTCGAACTGCGCGAAGAACCGGGCGGGCGGCGGCGTGATGCAGGTGATCGCCGGGAAACGTTTCGAACGGATTACGGCGGGTTTCAGCGTCTCGTTTGCGGCGGTCGTCTTGACATCCGGCTCATCCCTGTCATCATAGACCGCAAACAGGTATTTCGAGCCAACCGATCGCCTGAACCCTTCGCCCTCGAACACCTTCCTCACATCCTCACCGCTCACGCACCAATCGCTTCCCGCCTGCAGGATGATGACGCCTTTCCCCGCGTCCGCTGCCCGATCCAAGATTGATGGTGCGGCGAAAAGCGCCTCCGATGCCGCCGCCACAAGCACGGCGAGCAAAAACCGCACGTCAATCAGCTCGTTAACGCCGCAAGCCTTTATTTTCGTCTCCTCCAACACCCCTTATCTTCACTCGATCTCTTTGTCTTTCTGGCGTATGATAACAGAACCCGCGCGCGATCCAACGACGGCGAAGAAAAAGATGTCGCACAGGAAAAGCGAGAACACCCAGCAGCTCGAAAGAATCCCGAAACGGTCTGTGACAACGCCGATGAGCGCAAGGAGCGCACCGCCGGAGACAAGGGACATCGTGATGCCGGAGGCGACCGGGACAAGCCGCCCCAGTCCATCCGTCGCCAGATTGAAGATGCCGCCGAACATCACCGAGATGCACAGTCCGCACGCGACCATGAGGATCGACGAGAGCGGCAGCTGCACGGACACGCCGGGCAGCGAGACCTTCACGAAGGGCACGAGCGCGGCGGCGGCGAGAAGCGCAACCGCGACGGCGGCCGCGCCGCCAACCATCGTCCGCGCCGAAATGCGGTTGCCCAGAATCCCCGCGCCAAAGCGGCCAACCATCATGAGCGCGCAATAGGCCGAGACCATCGCACCGGCCACAACGGCACCAGCGTAGGCCGGCGTCCCCTCGGCCGTGAGATAAAGGTTCACCATGTTGCAGATGCCACACTCCACCGGCTCAAAGAGGAACATTGCCAGCGCGCCGAGCGCGAAGTGCCGGAACTTGAAGGCGGCAAAGATGTCATGCCAGGGCGATGGCGCATCTGGCTCAAGATGGGGCTCGGGGATCTCCGCCTTCAGGATCACCACAAATCCGAAGGCAAAGAAGAGAAGCGCGGCAACCTGCACCGGCAAGGCGTCCAGAACGTTCGCCTTGGCCACTTCGTTGCCGATGAGAAATCCGAGGATCAGGGGTGAGGACATTCCGCCGACGGAGTTGAAGGTACAGCCGTACTGCACGAGACGGTTTCCGCCGTTGCCGCCGCCGCCCAGCGTATTCATCATCGGATTGGCCGTGACGTTCAGCATGCACATCGAAAGGCCCGCCACGAACGCGCCCGTGACATACACGCCGAAGGACGCGACGAACCCGGCCAGAATCTGCAACGCCACGCCCAGGATCCCCACCGAAACCGCCGCCAGCGACGTGAACCGATACCCCTTCCGCTTCAGGACCATTCCGCAGGGAATCCCCATGAAGAGATAGGCGAGGAAGTTCGCCGACGAGCCGAACTGCGAAAGCGCGTTCGAGGCTCCGAACTGCGCCTTTACGACCGCCGCGAGCGGCCCTGTGAACATGGTGACGAACCCCACCATGAACACCATGCCGAACATCACGGCGATCGTCAGTCTGTTCCCCTTCATTCGCCCACCTCCTCAACTTTCCGCGCTTAGTAGTTGTCGCAGCGGTAGAACTCGATGGCCTCGTCGGAGACCTCGATGCCGAGACCGGGCTTGGTCGGCACATCGGCATAGCCGTTGACGGCGGGAATGTCATCCGGCACGAGGTCGTGGCGGATCGGCGTATCCTGCTCGCAGTATTCGAGCAACTCCGCGTTCGGGATGGAGGCGATGATCTGGAGAGAGGCCGCCTCGACGATCCCAGAGCTCCAGCAGTGCGGCACCACATTGATGGCGTTCACCTCGGCGTAGGACGCGATGCGCACCGCCTCCGTGATGCCGCCGCAACGCGTGATGTCCGGCTGGACGAATCCGAGCTTGCAGTAGTCGATCAGCTGCTTGAACCCGAAGCGCGTCGTCTCGTTCTCGCCACAGACGATGCGCACCGAGGTCGATTCCTGAAGACGCTTGTAGCCGAGATAGTCATGCGGCCAGAGCGCTTCCTCAACCGCGTACGGGTTGTACTTCTCGATGGCCTTCACGAGCTGGATGCGGGAGGCGACATCGATCGTGACCTTATCGGACGGGATATAGCCAATGTCGAAGATGAGATCGATATCGTCACCGACCGCCTCGCGCGCCGCCTTCACGAGCTTCACTTCTGTGTTAAGGTCCTGCTCGAAGCCACCCCAGCCAAGCTTGATCGCCGTGTATCCCTTTTCCTTCCACTTGAGCGCCTCTTCCTTCGCCTCCGCCTCGGTGTAGGGCATGAGGACAGACGCATAGCAGCGCACCTTGTCGCGATACTTGCCGCCCAAGAGCTGCCAGATCGGCTTGTTGAGCGCCTTGCCGAGAATGTCCCAGATGGCGATGTCGATGCCGCTCATCGCCTGGATCGCCGCGCCGTGGTTGCCGTAGAAGTTGCAGTGCAGGTACATGTCGTCCCAGATCTTTCGGTAGTCGAACGGATCGCGTCCGACGACGACGTTGGCAAGACCCTGGCACGTGCGGTGCGAGACCGGCGACTCGATGATGGATTTGATGACCCACGGCGCGGAATCCACCTCGCCATAGCCGACGATCCCTTCGTCGGTCGTCACGCGGACGATGATACCGTCCTGCGCGCTGTCGTTAATTTCCTTGATCTCGCCCTTCTGGCGGACAGGGATCGCCTCAACCTTTACGATTTTCATTTGAGTTCCTTTCAGTTGTTCAAATTCACTACCGCCTTGATGAGACCGTCGGGATGGCGGTCGACGAGATCGATGGCGGTCGGAAGCTCCTCGAATCCGAAACGGTGCGTGACCATGTCGGCGTTGTTGAACTGGCCGCGCGCGATAAGATCCATAAGCGGCACCCACGCAAGCTCGTTGTTCGTGCCGCCGCGAATGGTGAGCTGACGGAAGATCACCTCGTCCGTCGGAATCTCAATCTTCGTGCCCGCCGCCGGAAGACCGTACAGGTTCACCACGCCGCCCGCCGCACAAAGCCGCAACGCGTTCGCGAACGTGACCGCCGCGCCCGCCGCGTCGATCGAAAGATCCACGCCCCGTCCGTCCGTCTCGGCGCGCACGATGGCGTCCAGATCCTGTTCCTTCGTGTTGACCACGATGTCCGCGCCGAAGCGCCGCGCATTGTCGAGACGCGAAAGGTTGCGCCCCGCCGCGATGACCTTTCCCGCGCCGTGGCATTTCACCGCCTGAATGAACGACAGCCCCGCGACGCCGACACCCTGCACGAGGACGGTCGCGCCCAACGGCGGCGGGTTGCGGTAGATGGCCCCAAACGGACAGATCGACGCCTCCAGAATCGCCCCCTGTTCATCCGTCATCACACTTGGCATCTTGCGGCAGCAGTTGTCCGGAACGGCCACATATTCGGCATACCCACCCTCAAACGGGGGAAAGCCGATCTCGCCCGCTTCCGCACACAGATGCTTGTTGCCCGTGCGGCACTTCACGCAGATGCCGCAGCCGACCGAGGTCTCAACGACGACGCGGTCTCCCACCTTCACGCCCTTCGCGCCCGGTCCCAGTTCAGCAACTTCTCCGCAGATCTCATGGCACAGGACGCCAGGCGGATTCCACGCGCCGAAGCGTCCACGGATGATCGACACGTCCGTCGAGCAGACGCCCGCCGCACGCACCTTCAGCACCACCCAACCAGGTTTCGCCACCGGATCCGGATAATTGGTCTCAAGCTCAATCCTGTCAACACCCTTCCACACCCATGCCTTCATTTTGCTTCCTCAGTTGATAGTTGATAGTATTTTAGCACCTCTCAAACTTCTCAAACCTCTCAAACCTTTATAACAAAATACTCCATGTCACGCGGATAGTCGAAGAGATTCTCCAATCCATCTTCCGTCACAAGATAATCATTCTCCACGCGCATTCCCCATTCCCCCTCCATGTACACGCCGGGCTCAAGCGTGCAGATGTCGCCCGCTTCCACCGGTTCGTCGCAGCCGTCTTCAAACGCCGGTTTCAAGTAAGGTGCCGGTCCGACAAGGTGTCCGCCATGATGCGGCATCCGTCCGCCAAAACCGCGTGCCGCCAGCACCTCCATCATGGGCGGACGAACAGAAGAGGCAACCACGCCCGCGCGCATATTCGCCACGCCGACATCCTGACAAGCGAGAACAGCTGCGTAGGCCGCTTGCTGCCGCTCCGTCGGTGCGCCGAAAAAGAACGTGCGGCATGTGTCGCTCCAAACCTCGCCGCGCCGAACGGAGAGGTCGAGAATGAAGAGGTCTCCCGGCTTGAAGACGTAATCCGTAGGCGGCCCCTCAATCGAACCGGTCCGCGCCCCGCCGACAAAATCGCCGATGAACTCATGCGGCTCATCGCCGCACACGCGATCCACGGCCTCCTTCACGAGATTGTAGGCCTCCCGTTCGGTCATGCCGACACGAAGCCCTGCGCGCAGCGCCTCATACGCTGCGCGGTTCGCCTCCAACGCCCGCCTGACATCCTCTGGCCTAACCTTTGTTCTCATCACGCCTCAAACTTCTCAAACCTCGCCCCTCGCCCGCGCCATTTGGAGCTTGCAGCCCTCGAACATCGCGCTCGTGTCGTTGCGGATCGCCATGAACTGCACGCCGCGCCGCTTCCAGACGTCGAAGTTGCCCTCTGTGTAGCAACCGAGCAGAATCCCCTTTTCGCGAATCTTCCGGCAGCATTCGTCAAACGTTGACGACACTTCTGGATCGTCGAACTGTCCGGGCTTGCCCATCGACATCGTGAAGTCGTAGGGCCCCACGATGATCGCATCGATCCCCGGCACCGCGAGAATCTGGTCGAGACGACGCGCGGCGTTGATGTGCTCCAGCTGGAGAATCACGAGCGGATCGTGGGCAGACGCCTCAAAATATTTCCCAACGTCATCCGCGCCGTAGTTGTGCCCGCGCCTTGCGCCCACGCCGCGCGTACCGCCGTGGATCGGATAGCGGCAATACGACACGGCCCGCGCCGCGTCGTTTTCGTCCAGAATCATTGGGATGATCACGCCTGCCGGCGCAAAGTCGATGATGCGCTTGATCTCCGTGTGGTCGCAGGCCGGTACGCGATAGAAGCTCGCCACGCCCGTGCCGCGCACGGCCATCAGGTGCTGCATGGCGTTCTCGCGACTGAACTCGCCGTGTTCGCCGTCGAACCACATGAAGTCGAACCCGGCTGCGCAGGCCAGTTCTGTCACCGCGCTGTCGGTGAACGTGATTGCGATGCCCAGCGGCATCTTGCCCGCCCGCACCTTCTCGAGAAACGTTTCCAGATTGTTTATTTTCATTTCTTTCTTTCTTTTTATCCGTGAAGTGTATCACGAATCCGTGGAAAAATCAGCAAGAAATATCATCCGATGGAGGGACCGCGCGGGCAAAGGCCGGACGCGCAGTCTCAAAGAAAAGACGCTTCCGGGAATGCGGATGCAGAAACGCAAGCCGCCAGGCATGGAGCTGGAGCGGCCCATCGCCTTTCCCGTAGCGCGCATCGCCCACCACGGGATGTCCGCTCTCCGCGAAATGCACGCGTATCTGGTTCTTGCGTCCGCTCTTCAGCTGCACCTCGACAAGTGAAACGTCACCGCTCTCGCGCAAGACCTTATAAAGTGTGCGCGCCAGCTTTCCGTCCGCCGGGTTCTTCACCGAGTGTACCGAAAGCGTGCGAGGGTCTTCCGCCAGATAGCTTTCGAACATCCCCTCCCTCTGCTCGAAGTGTCCATGCACGCAGGCAAGGTAGGTCTTTTCGGTGATGTCGTTCCAGTTCGCGCGAAAGTACTCCTGCACCTCCGGGGACTTGGCGACCATCATCACGCCGGAGGTTTCGCGGTCGAGGCGATGGACAAGGTAAACGCATTTCCGGCTCTTCGCCTGCCCCTTCCGCACGTAGTCGGTGAGCGCACGTTCCACGCTGTACTCTTCGCCGCCGCGTCGGGTGGCGCAGGAGAGAATCCCCGCCGCCTTCTCGACCACGATGACGTCAGGGTCCTCGTGGAGAATCGAAAGCCCACGCATCCGATGGCGGTTTTTCCCGGCGCGCGGCATGGTCCACCAATCCCTTACTTGACCTTGAAGTCGTAGAAGCGGTTGCGCCCTTCGCAGCCGATGATGCCGGCATAGAAGGAATCAGGGAGATCGTTGTCCACGTAGCCGATCTCGTAGCCGCAGCACCGCACCATCATCTCCTTCACGCCCTTGCGCGTCTTGGTGACCTTGACCTCGAGATTGTAGCGCGTATCCTTGTTGAACGGTACCTTCAGGTAGGCCGCCTTGTACCAGAACGGCTTACCGTCTTTGATCAAATGGTGCCACACGTTCAGCCCTTCATCATACAGAACGATCTCCCAGTGCTCGCCGAGGGTCGGCTCGCCCGTCTCGGCCTTGTCGAACTTCTCGGCGAGAACGATCAGCGGGGCCATGCGCCAGTCGAAGCTCATTACCGACGAAACCGTCTGCCCGGCCTCGACCCGATCCTTCAGCACCATCGCGGAATAGACTTCGTTGCAATGCTTCTTGAAGATCTCCTCGCCGGAGAGCGCCGGGCATTCGTTCTCAATGCCATCCTCCTTCTGCACGAACCCATGCATGTACTTCAAGCGCGGACTCTTCACAAGAATCCAGTCGTTCGAGCTCCAGGCGCCCGGCTCAAACGTGATTTCGGCTTTCGTGCCCGCCGCAAGCGGCTGGGCGGCAAACGAGGCCATCAGCCCCGCCACGACAATAAGGATGTTTCTTTTCATGCGCGAGATTATACCACATTGTGATATAATTCGCGCCATGTCACAGGAATGGAACATCCGGAGCCGCGGACACGTGTGCTCCATCTGCGGGAAGGGGCTGGTGGACAAGGCCCCTGTGGTGAGTATTCTGCATGAACTGCCGGACGGCTACGAGCGGCTGGACTGCCATCCGGAATGCTGGAAGACGGCGCCGCGCGACTGGGAACCGTTTAGCTCCTGGGAGGGCGTGTACGCCGCCCCGCCGCCGCCCGACAAGAAGGAACCGCTCAAGAAGGAAACGGCCGACGAACTTCTGCGCCATCTCATCTCGCTCGACGATCCCGCCATGAAGAACGTGGTGTATGTGCTGGCGGTGATGCTCGAACGCTCCAAGATCCTCGTGGAACGCGACGCGAAGGAGCAGCCCGACCGGACCATTATCCGCATCTACGAACACCGCCGCACTGGCGAATCGTTCATTGTCCTCGATCCGCGCATCCGGCTCGAAAACCTGGGCGATGTGCAGAGCGAAGTCGTCGCGCTTCTCTCCGGCACCAAGACGCTCGGCGAAGTCGCAGAATCCAACGACGATGCGACGCCCGCTGAGGAAAACCCCTCGCCCGGCGGCGACGCGTCCACACCGGCTTGAACCTCTACATCCATTTCCCGTTCTGTCGGAGCAAGTGCGCCTACTGCGCCCTTCACTCCTATGTCGGACGCTCCGAGAAAGAACGCGACCAATACGTTGATGGCATCCTCCATCAACTCCATCAGCTCTTTCCCTCCACCCCTCTTCCCTCTTCCCCCTTCCCACTTCCCTCTTCCCTTTTCCCTCTTCCCTCTTCCCTTTTCCCTCTTCCCTCTTCCCCTATCTCCACCCTCTACTTCGGCGGCGGCACGCCCGCGCTCTGCAACCTCCAGCCCCTGCTGGATTTCCTCGCCCCCCATCTCTCCCCAGCTCTCAACCCTCAACCCTCATCCCCCAACTCTCAACTCAAAACTCTAAACTCTAAACTTCCGACCGAATTCACCGTTGAACTGAATCCGTTGGACGTCTCGTCGGAACTTTTGCGGCAGCTGAAAGCGGGAGGCGTGAACCGTCTCTCCATGGGTGTACAGAACTTCGACGAGGCAATCCTGCGCGCGATGGGTCGCCCCCACACCGCCGAACAGGCGCAAACAGCCTGGCGTCAAATCCGCGAAGCCGGTTTCGACAACGCTGGCATCGATCTCATCTGCGGATGGCCCGGCGAACGGCAGAACGGCGCGGTCTCAGATTCTTGGAAGCGGACGCTCGATGCGGCGGCGGAACTTGCGCCAGACCATTGTAGCGTCTATACGCTGATTCTCGAACCCAAGACGCGTCTGGCGCGTGACGTGGCGAGCGGTCGCGTCACCCTACCCTCCGACGATGTTGCGCTCGCGGAACTGGCGGCGGCAGAGCAGGCGCTTGCCGCCATCGGATTGGAGCGCTACGAGATCTCCAGCTTCGCCAAGCCGGGCTGGGAGTGCCGACACAATCTGGCGACCTGGCGCGGCGAGGACTACATCGGCATCGGGGATGGTGCCTGCAGCCGCGAGGGGAACGCTGAGTCGAGGGTCATTTTCCGTCTGCGTCTTTTGAAGGAAGGATTCTCCCCTGCTCAGGCGGCGGTGGACTTCCCGGAACTCGCACCGCGCGTGGCTGAATGGTGCGCCACTCTTGACCGCTTTGTCGCCGAAGGTCTCCTCACCTCTCACCCCGCCCCTCTCAAGCAGTCCCCTGTAACTCGCAACTCGAAACCCGAAACGACTTACTGCCTCACACCACGCGGCACGGAGGTCTGCGACACCATCCTCGCTGAACTTGTCTGAGACCGACCGCAAGGGCTGAAGCCGCGTTCTGCGCGAGGGGTTCTCCAGAGTATCAGAATTTTAGGCGGAGACCAATTCCGCCATGCGTCCAGTCGTTGTGGGCGCACCGATAGGTGCTGGCGCCGTTCGTGCGGCGCTGATCGCCGCCAACGACATCATACTGTTCCACATAGGCAAAAGCGGAACAGTTGTCGCAGAACCGCCAGGAGAATTCAAAGCGGAACGAAACGGATCCCAAACCGCCACTGCCCCAGCCGGTGCCATCGATGTTGCGACCGAATGTCCGCTTGAAGACATGCGCATTTCCGCCTTCCGTGAAGACGGAGGGTGTGAATGACAACTGTTCCCAGATCGGAAAGCGGTGCCGGATGCCCACCTTGGCATAGAAGAAATCCTTGCCGCGGAACGTGCGCCGCAAGCGGCTGAATGGAACAATGTAGGGATTTTCAAGCGACTGTTCGATCTGCCACCAGTGATAGGTGCGGTTGGAGGCATCGTGTTCGCGGTTGAATCCCCTGTACATCGTCCAGGAACGCGTGAGATCGTTCTTGAGCTTCCATTCCTCCGCGAAGTCGATGTCATACTGCCAGGTGGGTCCCAGCTCCGTGTGGTAAAAGGCATGGCGATGAGTGTCCGAACGCCGCCCCGTGAGCGAACTTACATCCCAGTTCCGTATCCCGAAGCGCCCGAACGGACCGACATCTGCACCGAACCGCACGCCCGTCACCTGCATCGCGCGGTCCTCCATGATCTTGCCGAGCGACACGTAGGTGGTACGCACTTCGGACGACACGTCCAAGAAGAGCGGCGAAAGAGCGGTGGCGAATATGGCGGTCAAGGAGCACATGGCAAGGGGTTGCGATTACCTCTCGAAATAGATGTCAGGGGACAGGGAATCGGGACACCTTGAGATTCTTGGCGCCTTCAATCGGGAATTCGCCATCCCCCCAAGGTTGGTGCCAGACGAGTGAACCATGGAAGCGGTTCTCCGGATCGTAGATACCGTACACCAGACCCGACACCTCCGGCAGAAGCCGACGTCCGCTTTCAAAATTGACCGAGCCGACAATCACGTTGCAGCGCGAGCGGGGATGGCCGAAGAGATTGGTGACGGTCGTGGAAAGAATCACGCGGTTGTGCTGCGCGACGACATGGTTGATCACGGAAAGGTGCGTCGCATCGTGAAACACGATGCCTTCCTCGCAATTGTGGACATAGAGATAATCCGCCACCACGTGCTCCCCCAGCACCAAGCCATAGCGGAACCCCTGCACCGCCACATTGTTCAACACCTGATTGTCGTTCTGGTCTCCCGACATCATCAACCCCACGGTGTGGCAGGGATTCGGCTGGAGCGACTTCTTGAGAACCGTATCGCCCACATTGTCATCGAGGCAGAACTGCGAATCGCGCACAATCGCCCGCGAAGAATTCTGAAGATTGACGCAGCCGCCTTTCGGATACATCGTCTCCTTGTCAAGATGGGCGCGGAATTCAAGGTTGGCGATCGAGACCAGCCCAATCGAGAACTTCCCCCGACATGAGTCCCCCTCAACGGTGGCGAGGAGCGTCCACGGACGCGCCTGCGGGTCGCGCTCCTCCGGCGGCGTCCAGTCTGAAAAGAGACAGGTGTTGGGCATCCCCATCGTGCCGAAACGGGTCGGGGTGAAATGGGACTTGACCGCCGACAGCGGACGCACCTGATAGGTGTAGAGCAGCTTGCACGGCATCTCGCCCTCGAACGCAATGTTCAGTCCTTTCACCGGCGGAATGACAAGCTGCCCGCGACAGGGCTTGCCGTCCACGAACTCCCGCGCCGGCCCGGCAATGCGGTAACCCTTGGGCGAATAGGGGATGATGATCTTCCCTGCGCCCTGCGCCGCCACGGCATCGATGGCCGACTGAAAGGCCGCCGTGTCATCTGTCACGCCGTCGCCCTTGGCCCCAAAGTCTCTCACATTGACCGCGCCCGCCGCCACGGCGGGGATCCACACGGTGCAAAGCGCCATCCGCGCAAAAGTCCTCATCTTCGATTCCCTTCGATCCTTCGCTTTCATCTGCTCTCTCGTCCTTTTCCCGCCACCAGGATTTCGCGCGCCGCAATCTGGATCGGATCGCCATCGGCCTGAAGGTACGCCATCGCACCGTCGAGACGCGCCGACGCCTCCGCGCGGGCGGCAGGGTCTGAAAGCCATGCCGTCAGCTGCTTTGCCACCGCCTCGGACGTAAAATCCTCCTGAAGGAGTTCAGGCATGGGCGGCTCAAATCCGCACTTCTCGGCGATGATGTTCGCAAGCCCCGCATGACGCACCCCCGTGATGGCGCGACGCAGGATCCAAGCCAGAAGCGGCGACACCGCATACACCAAAACTGTCGGGCACCGCACAAGCGCCGCCTCCAATGTTGCCGTACCGCTTGCCACCGCCGCGCAGTCCGCGCTGCGCAGCAGGGCGCGCGCCTGACCGCGCCAGACCTCCACGGGCGGCAGCCCCTCAAATGAGGCGAGAATGCGGCCAATCTCACGCTCCGCCCTCTCGTTCGCCGCCGGAATCACTATCTTCAGGGTCTGTCCCCGTTCCTCTTTTAGGGTCTGTCCCCCAGTTTCTGGGGTCTGTCCCCCTACTTGCAGGGTCTGTCCCCCAGTCTCATTTAGGGTCTGTCCCTTTGCAATCAGCGTAACGGCTTTAAGTAGCCGCGGCAAGATTCGCTGAATCTCTCCCATCCGCGAACCTGGCAAAAGTGCAACAATCCGCTCTTTTCTTCTCAAAACCGGCGCTCTTTCAGGGTCTGTCCCCGTCTCTTTTGCGGGGCCTGTCCCCGCGTCCTTTATAGGGTCTGTCCCCACAGACTTTATGCTTTCATCCTTCACCATACCCACGAGCGGATGGCCGATGAACTTCGCATTAAGGTCTGTCCCCTTGA
This sequence comes from uncultured bacterium, assembly GCA_902779565.1. Taxonomy (GTDB): domain Bacteria; phylum Verrucomicrobiota; class Kiritimatiellia; order RFP12; family UBA1067; genus UBA1731. The sequence continues at coordinate 21,046 of CACZCD010000013.1, forward strand.
AGATCTCGGGTTCGAACGGGAAGAAGCAGAGCAGCTCCGTGAGCGCCGCCGCAACCTTCGGAACGCGTCCGCGATGCCAGGCCCACACCTGCGGACAAACGATATGAACAGCGGGTATCCCCAGCCCTTTCGCGTAGGCGGCAAGCTTCAGGTTCATCCCGGGGTAGTCGATCGTGACCACCACATCCGGTCGCCATTCGCGGATGGCCCGCTTCATCGTATGCGCAACGCCGAGAAAATAGAAGATCCGGCGCACGACCTCCCAAATCCCGAACACCGCGAGATCGGCCGTCTGAAACCCATAGTCGCCATAGCCGCGCACCTCTGCCCCGGAGTCCCGCAGGATTTCCGCGAGACGCTCCGCGTAGAGCACGCCGGACTCCTCGCCGGCCAGCAGCAGGGCCTTCATCTTCAAAAGATCTTACGGTGTTTCAGGAATTCGTTGATGCGGTCAAGCCATGTATAGCTGCCGGTCTCCGGCGACGCCTTCTTCTGGAAGCAGTGCTGACGCGTGGCGAGCGTGTGAAGTTCGCCCTGAATCCCCATGCGGCGAAGCTGTTCCCACGTCTTGACGGAGTTCATCGCCGCCCAACCGTCGGCGTCGCCGTGGATAAACAGGATGGGGCAGGTGTCAAGATCGAACGCGAACTCCGGCACAAGACGCGAATCGTCTTCGTTGCCGCCCTTTGCGTTCGGGCGCTCGGCGCCATCCGTCAGCGCGTAAGCCGGATAGATCGCCACCGCCCACTGCACGTTGCAGGGGATCTTGTCGAGATCGTCGATTGGCCAGTAGGCGCGATTCCGGGAACTGGTCGCGCCCATGAGCGTGAGGTGCCCGCCGGCCGAAGATCCCATGATGCCGATGCGGTTCGGATCAAGCCCTTTAGACGCCGCCTTGGAACGCACGATGCGGATGGCACGCTGGAGATCCTGCCAGGCCGTCGTATGCTTGGCAAGCCCACCGAGCGGACGCGGCGTGCGGTATTTCATCGTGACGACAGCCATTCCCTTTTCGTTCAGATAGCGACGCGCGGGGGCGACCTCAAAACCATCCGGGGCGTTGCCCTTGTAACTGCCGCCAGAATAGATGATCTGAATCGCCGTGGTCTTGAGCTCCTTCGGCATGTGCCATTCGAGATAAGGCGTGCACTGGTTGGTCTGAACGTCAGGCATTTTCCCTTCGGGCCAGAGGTTCTCCCGCTCATGCGACGCGCGCGCCTCATCATTCGCGAAGCGCGACATCAGCTCGACCTCCGGCGCGAGAGGACCAAGAAACTTCATCTGCCGCATGAACTCGATGGCACGCTCAAGCCCGAACGCACCATGGGGCTTGTCGGGGTAGAGGTGGACTTCGGCCGGGATCTTCATCCGGCGGAGCTGACGGTACACATGGGTGGAGGCCGAAGGCGCATAGGGATCCTTGCCGCCATGCGACATCCACATCGGGCAGGTCTTCGCGTCAAACTTGAACACGTTGTCCAGCGTGACATCGACCGCATCGCCGTCACGCGTGTTGGGGCATCCAACGCCGTCCGTCATGGCATACGCAATGGCGAACGTGCACGCCCAGTTGATGTGGCAAGGCACCGTCGCGTCAAGCGCATCCACGGGCGCGTAGGCCGGAGTCTGCGAACTCGTCGCCAGCAGCGTGGCGAGGTGCGAACCGGCGGACATCGAAACGGTGCCGATCTTCTCGGGATTGAAGCCGCGCTTCGCCGCCTGCGAACGGACAACACGCACTGCGCGCTGGCCATCCTCCCATGCGGTCTGATGGATGGGGAGCCCCTTCGGGCGCGGCGTGCGGTACGTGAGCGACACGCAGGTCACGCCGATCTCCGTCAGCGCCTGGCGCCACTTCTCCACCAATTTCACATCGCAGCAAGAGTTGTAGCCGCCGCCGGAGATAAGAATCATGCACACATCCGTCTTCACATTCGCCGCCGGCGGATCGAACCAGTCAAGGTACGGACGGCGGAAATCTTCCGGCCTGTAGCCCGGCGCCCTCGTCTCGACCGTCGTCGCACCGATCTGGTGCGGCTGGGCATCCGGCATCTGACCCTCCGGCCAGATGTATTCCCGTTCCGTCGCCGCGAATGCCGTCATCGCGGCAAACGCGAATGCTGTGCAGCAAAGATGCGCAACCTTCTTGTAGTCCATATTCCTGTTTTCCTTTCGGACGCGAATTATACCATAATCAAAACTGTCGGACGAATGATCTCAAACGGAAGGATCGCCCTCTCCGCCGGAAGTGACGATGCCGTGATAGCAAAGATGCTGAGGACTGACGGCACCGTAGGATTTCGCCAGATCCAGATAACGCTGGGCGACGGCCGTGATGCCGGCGGCCTGGCGGTAGTTTTCGCGCGCAAGGCGGCGCATCCAGCCAAGCGTCCAGCGCGGCGCTACGCGCTCAAACGTCTCCGGCCAGGCATCCATGATGTCAACGATGTATTTCGCCCCCGTCCGCGCACAGAACCGCCGCACCTCCCGCCCGATGAAGAGCGGCGGACTTGAGACGACGATCAGGTCCGGCGCTTCCGTCGCCGCCGATACCAGTGCCGCCCAGTTCTTCGCGAACCGCCAATGGCTCCAGATCCGCTTCAGGCAGATGTTCCGGCGGTAGCCCGGCACTCGGATGAACTTCAAGGTGAAAGGCAGAGAGGCGGAAAGCTCCTCGAGCGTCCTGCCGCCCGTCAGCCGCCGTTCGTCTTTCTGGGCGTGGCTCCAGTTCTGGGTCCAGTACGTGACACGATGCCCGGCCCGCGCAAACGCCTCGGACATAAGCCAATACCGCTGGGGGCGGTACCCCTCCACCGGAAGGTTGTCGAACGGATTGACGATCCAGACGTTCATTTGCCGCCGCCTTGCCTCCCGATCCTCACATCAGCATGAACGGCTGCGAGAAGAGCTCTTCGCCCGAGCCGTCCAGCGCATACGCCTTCACGCGCGCAAACATGTGCACCCGATCACGCGGCGCGGCGGACGGCGAGGGCGTCTCCATCTTCCACGCCACCCGTGTTCCCTTCGCCGTCTCCTTCACAGGACCAAGCGCCGTGATCACGACGATCCGCGCCGGACGGTCTGTCTCGGCCTCGACCGTCGTCCCGTCGAACGAAATCCGTGTGAACTTCAACTCGTCCAACCCGCGTTTCGCCCCGTAGAAATTGCCTTCGCGATACGCTTTCAGGCACGCATGCACCGTCCGCTCCGGCGTGATCAGCACGTTCACCCCGAACGAGTTGTCCTTCCGGCGGATCGAATGGTCCGGCACGAAGAAACCGAAGCACTGCCGTCCGGTAGAGAGAACCCAGTCCCAATAGCTTTCGCTGTTGCTCGCGCCGCCCTCGATCACCTCGATCCCCAGCACGCGCGGATCATGGTCCAGCACCTTCAGCAGAAAGAGCCGATCCACTCCCGTCCACTTCGGATGGTTGAACGTCACGCCGCCGCCGTCTGGATAGATGAGTCCCGCGATCATCCGGTCGATCGCCTTGGACCAGTGTTCTCCCGAGCCGAAATTGTACCCGGCGCGAAAGCCCGTCTGGAACCGCCGCTTCTGGTGCTGGTCGAACGTCCCCGAAGCAAACGCCGAGCCCGGCGCGTTCATGTGCGTGTAGCGGCATGTCCTCCCGTTGTCCATCAGGAAGTTGTGGTGTTCCGCATTCGGCGCCTCCAAAACACCCTCCGGCAGCGGCTTGAAAAGCTTCTCCCCCTCCTTGAACGGGAACTCCGCCTGCAGCTCCGGCGGCAGCTCCTTGATCCACTTCCCGACGATAGCGTTCCAATCGAACGGCCCCTCCACGCGCTTCCCGTTCACCATCACGGCGTGCTCGTGATGCAAACGGAAATAGTCCTTGGTCATCTTCGCAAGCGGCCACCACGGCGCGCTCGGATAGTAGTTGGAGAGCGTGAGGAACCCCAGCCCGCGCGCAAGGATCACATCAAGATCCTCCTGCGTCTTGCAGTGGACATGCGTCGTCCCCTTGATCTGGAGCGCCGTGGACCAGTCCACGTCCTTGTACGGATGCCGGTTGCGCGGCGGTGCGTCATGCTGGATGATCGGCGCCTCTTCCGCCGGCTTCGCGACCTCCTCCGCACGCGCACCGCCCATCGCTGCCGTCGCGGCGGCCGCCATCATGAATTCACGTCTGTTCATCTTCGGTTCTCCTTGCTTTGTTCCGTTGAAGATCCTCCGTCCCCGGCAGATGCCGCAGACGCAGCTGACCGCACGCCGCCTGACGCTCCTTCCCGCGCGAGCGCCGGATCATCGTCTGCACATGGTTCTTCATCAGCACGTCGAGGAACATGAGCATCGTCGATTCCGGCGGCGTCTGGAAGTCCGGACGGTGATCCACCGGCGAGAGCGGGATCAAGTTCACCTTGGCCATCGGCACCTCCCGCACGCGGCGCGCGAGCGCCTCGGCGCAATCGCGGGAATCGTTCACGCCCTTGATTACGGTGTACTCAAAGGTGATGATGCGCTTCGTCTTGAGCGTGTAGTCGCGGCACGCCGCCATCAGCTCCGCGAGCGGCCACTTGCGGTTTACCGGCATCAGCTCGTCACGCAGCCGATCGTCCGGCGCATGCAGCGAAACGGAAAGCTCGAACTGCAGACCTTCGGCGGCCAAACGCGCAAAGCCCGGCACCACGCCGCACGTGGAGAGCGTGATGTGCCGCGCACCGAGGTTCGGTCCCTTCCCGGCATTGATGAGCTTCAGCGCACGCATCGTCTCGTCGTAGTTCGCGAACGGCTCGCCCATCCCCATCACCACGAGATTCGTGAGCGTGCCGTACTTCCGCGCCGCCATCACCTCGGCGACGATCTCATCCGCGCGGAGCGACCGCACGATCCCCTTCGCGCCGCTCGCGCAGAACGCACATCCCATCGCACAGCCGATCTGCGACGAGACGCACTGCGTGAGGCGCACCGTCTCGCGTCCGCCGCCCTCGCCCTTCGCGAAAACGGGAATCACGACGGTTTCCACCAGCTCGCCGTCGCTCATCTTCAGGAGCAGCTTCTTCGTGCCATCGGGCGCCGTGTCGCAGGCGACCTCCTCGGCGGGAAGAATCGGAAACTCACGCTTCAGCGTTTCACGGAAATCTTTCGGGAGCGTGGTGGCCTGATCCCAGTCCGTGATGTAGTCACGGTAGAGCGCCTGTAGGATCTGGTCGGCACGGAAGGCGCGCAAGCCGCGCGCCGTGAGGAGCGGCTTCCACTCCTCCGGCAGCACGGACCACGCAGGCGTGGCGCAAACCGACGTCCCCTCGCCCGCCTGAATGCCGTCCTTCTCCTTCCGTCTCATTTCCATTGCGCGCTATTTTACCATAAAACGGCTCAGACGGCGGACGCTTCACCGCTCAAGGAACCGGCCGGTGCCGGCATGGGTGAAGATGCCGGCGTCGTAGGCGAGCGCGCCATTCACGAACACCTTGTCCATGCCTGTGCAGAAGGAATGGCTCTTCGCGAACGTGGCCGTATTGCGGAACTCCCCTTCACGCCAGATTGCGATATCCGCAAACGCCCCCGCCGCCAACACACCCCGATCCCGGATACCGAAACGCCGGGCGGGAATCGACGTCATCCGCGCAATCGCCGTCTCGCGGCCAGCCTTCGCGGCGACACGCCGGTAGAACTCCGGCATGGTCCCGTAGGCGCGCGGATGCGGATGGTCGGCGGCGAGCGGACCCCACGGCGCACGCAACGACGCGTCACTGCCCGGCACGATCCACGGCCTCGAATAGATCTTCTCCAGATTCTCCTCGCTCATTCCGAAAAAGAAAGCACCCGTGCGGCAAAGATCCTTTTCGAGAATCCTGCAGACGAGTTCGCCCGGCGTTTTCGCCGGACATCCGGAATCATCGAGAATTTCGGCGATCGTGCGGCCGGGATAATCCTTGTTGTCGGCGTGCCACACGCCGCCCACCATCACCGAGGACCAGTCCCGCTCCTGCGCATCCAACTCTGCCACGATCCGCGCCCGCAGCGACGGTGTCTGGAGCCGTTCCATCTCCGCCGGCGCGCCGCCCTCCCCCGCCCAATCGGGGAACACCACATCCAGATCGGTGCCCGCCGCGCAGAACGGATACCGGTCGCTGCCGAGCAGAAGCCCCGCGTCGATGGCATCCTGCATCTTTTCAAGCACAGCATCAATCTTTCCCCAGTTCCGCTGCCCGCTCGTCTTGAGATGCGAGATCTCCGCGCGAATGCCCGTCGCCTTCACGAGCGTCAGCACCTCGTCGATTGCCTCAAGGATCCGGTCGCTCTCGCTCCGCATGTGCGTCGCGTAGAAACCGCCGCGCGCAGCCGCAGTCTGGGCGAGGGCCACGACCTCTTCGGGCGTGGAATACTTTCCGGGTTGGTAGATGAGTCCCGTCGTAAGCCCCCAACCGCCGTCATCGAGTTCGCGTGCGAGAAGCCGTTGCATCTCCTTCAGTTCGTCAGGCGTGCAGGCGCGTCCGCGATAGCCCACGACCGACGACCGCAACGTGTTGTGCCCGATGAACTGCACCGTGTTGATGGCGGGCTTCGCCGCCGCCAGCACCTCACGGTATTCGGCCAGCGAACGCCAGGTTAGCCGTTCGCCCAAAATGCTCGCCCAGTCCCCCGACAGACGCGCCTCGCCGTAACGGGGCGCGATGCTGCCGCCGCATTGTCCGTTGATCTCCGTCGTGACACCCTGACTCAGCTTGCTCGGGGCATCCGGCTCCACCACAAGATAGGCATCGCTGTGGCTATGTGCGTCGATGAACCCGGGCGTCACAAGGGTTCCCGTCGCGTCCACGATCTGGTCGAAGCCACTCTTGTCGGAAATCTCCGTTCCGTCCGCCGTCACGGCGGCGATGCGGTCGCCTTCAATGATGACGTTCCCGCGAAACGCCGGCTCACCTGTCCCGCTGACAAGGGTTCCGTTCTCGATCAGGATGCGCATCAAACCGCTTCCACGGTGAGCGTAAGATTTCGCCGCGAGACCACCCGCACGCGCGCGCCGGCGGCAATGGAGGCATTCGAGACGGCATCCCACTCGGCATCGCCCAGCACCACGCGCCCCGGCACGCCGGGGGAGAGGGAAGTGATGGCCTCGCCCATACGTCCCGAAAACTCGTCGCCCAACGCCGCGCCCTTGCCGTTGTCACCGAGGAACACATTCTTCACATAGCGGCGAAGCGTCACGAGATAGACGAGCGAAAAGAGCGAGAAGAGCGCAAACTGCCACATGAGCGTCGGGCTGAACGGCTCCGGCAGCAGCAGCACGAGCAACCCCACCGTCGCGGCCGAAAGCCCAAAGAAAAACATCACGAAACCGGGCGTGAGAATCTCCGCGAGCATTAGGCCCGCGCCCACATACATCCAGATCCAACCGTTGCTAAGAAAATCCATGGTTTTCCTCCTTGCCGCACATTATATCATTTTTCGCCTAACTGTGCGCAACACGCCTTAGACCGAAATGTAATGGTTACTGAATTGTGGACAGAAGGCATGGGGAACTCTCCCCCTGAGACAGGGGGAGCGCCCCGGAGGGGCGAGGGGGTATGATCCGTCGCCAGTCATACTCCCCCGGCCTCCGGCCACCCCCTCTATCTTAGAGGGGGAGTCTGCATTCTCGTAATATCATCCTGCATTCCCATAATATCATCCTGTATTTCCATGATGTGATCCAGTCAAGCGGACGCACGATCCGCTGCACTTGAAACACCGCAAAGACGGAGTTCCAGATGCGGCTCTTCGCCGCCCCAATCGGAAACGTCTAGCGTAAACGAAATGTCATAGCGGTTCATCGCCCGCGCGCGCAACCCCTCGACCCGATCGCCACGACCCCACCAGGTTGCGCGCGGAATGCGCTTGTCGGAAAACGAAAATACGGCGTGCTTACCGCTCTCGCCGATGGGCTGGGCATCGGCGAACGTGACGCCACGCAGACCTAGAACCGGCTCAGGATTCCCTTCGCCGAACGGCTCCATCACCTGAAGCTCCTCATAGAGATCCATCGTCAGATCCTCGGGTGCCACCCAAAGTTCCGGCGCGCGGAAATCCACCTTCTCCACAACACCCACCGACGCCCGCTGCTGCGCACACGCTTCCGTGAACGCCGCCCTGAAATCCGCGAAGCGTCCCTCCTTGACGGAGAATCCGCCCGCCGCCGTGTGTCCACCAAAACGCTCCAGGAGATCCGTGCACGCCGTCAAGGCGGCATGCACATCATAGCCCTCCGGCGCACGAACGCTTCCACGTCCGCCGACCGACACCGCCACCGGCACGCCGAACCGGTCTACCAGCCGCGACGCGACAATTCCACAAACACCTTGCCGCTTCAAGGTACCGTCCCCCGCCTCATCGTTCACCACAACAGCCGACGGCGACGAATCCTTCACCTGCGTCAACGCCTCCGCCATCATGTCGTTCTCGACCGACTTGCGCGTCATGTTATGCCGATCCACAATCTGCGCAAGGTTGCGCGCGGTCTCCCGGTCTTCGGCCATCAATAGATCGTAGGCGGCACGGGCCGAATCCATGCGGCCGGCGGCGTTGATGCGCGGACCCAGCAGAAATCCGAAATCGCGCGAGGTGAGATCGACCGCCCGGCGCTGCGCCCGGAGCAGAAGCTCCTTGAGTCCGACAGGGGCGGCGGCAAACGCCTTCAGCGCATTCGCCGCCAGAATCCGGTTCTGTCCGAGCAGCGGCACGATATCCACCACCGTCGCAAGCCCCGCCAGAACCATCAGCGGCGCCCCGAACTTTCCGCCGTCGTAAAGCCCCGTCTCCGCCGCACGCGCGGCCAGCGCATTCGCCAGAAAGAAAGCGACGCCCGCCCCGCAGATCTCCTTCGCACCCAGCGCCTGTGCCGCTTCGCTCTGCGCGGCGATCTTGGGATCGACCAGCGCCTCGCAGACGGGAAGCGTCTCTGGGGGCAGATGGTGGTCCGTCACCACGACCGACACGCCGCGCTCCCGCAGCATCTGCACTTCCGCCGACGACGTGATACCGCAATCGACCGTCACAACCAGCGCTGCCTCCGGATGCTCCGAAAGCATCCGCTCGACGCTGGCAACCGTCATGCCATAGCCCTCCGTGAACCGGTCCGGCAGAAACGCCTCGGCTTTCCCGCCGAGACGCCGCACCGTCGTCACCAGGATGGCGCTCGCGCAGACGCCATCACAGTCATAGTCCCCGAAGACGACAATCGGCCGCTTCTCGCGGACGAACGGCAGAATCACCTCAACGGCGGCGGAAATGCCCGGAAGCGCCGGCGCCCGGGCAATGCGTTTCAACGAAGGATCGAGGAATTCTTCGCGCGCCGTTCCGGATAGGCCTCGCTGGGCCATCAACTTTTCAACTATGCCGCACACATCTTTCGCTAACGGACGCGCCGTCACTTCTGCATGGTGTCTATCGTGCCGATCATGCAGGTCACAGTCACCTCTGCCGCCAATTCGTCCTTAACATAGCCCTTCAGAGAGAATACGCCAAGCCTTGACTTCAGGCGCACGGTCTGCGCGACCGTGTAGAGCGTATCGCCCGGACGCACCGGACGGCGGAAGCGCGCATCCTCAATCTTTGCGAGCAGGAATCCGGCGTTCCCCTCCGGCAGCTGCTTGCACGCGACGAGCGCCGCACCCGCCACTTGCGCCATGGACTCCACCAACACTACGCCCGGCACCACAGGATATCCAGGAAAGTGACCTTCAAAGAACGTGTTCACGGCCTTACCGGGGATGGCCGTCTTCGCGTCTGTGTAGGTGTAGCGTCCAAACGCACCGGTCTCGTCGGCCGAGATCAGCTCATCCACAAAGAGGAAGGGATCGCGATGCGGCAGAAGCTGGATGCCGGGAAGGTGGAACTCATTCTTGAACTTTGGATATTCCATGTGCGCTCTCTATAAGTTGGTAGTTGATGGTTGATGGTCATTTCTTGAACACGAGCACGCCGTTGTGTCCGCCGAATCCGAGCGAAGTGCTTACCGCGACCCGGATATCCTTCGCCACGCCGACGTTCGGCGTGTAGTCGAGATCGCATTCGGGATCGGGATTCTCATAGTTGATCGTCGGCGGAATGAACCCTTCGTCAATCGCCATCGCGCAGACCGCCGCCTCAAGCGCACCCGTCGCGCCGAGCAGGTGGCCCGTCATGGACTTCGTGGAGGAGATCTTGATCTTCTTGGCCTGCTCTTCGCCAAACACTTCCTTGAACGCCTTCGTCTCCATCACGTCGTTGAGATGCGTGGAGGTACCGTGCGCATTGATGTAATCGACCGTTGAAAGGTCCTCCACGCCCGCATCCTTCAGCGCAATGCGGATCGCCTTCACCGCGCCAGCCCCACTAGGATCAGGTGCTGTGATGTGGTAGGCATCGGAGGTTGCGCCGTAGCCAGCCAGCTCACAGTAGATCTTCGCGCCGCGCGCCTTGGCATGTTCCTCCGACTCGAGGATCAGCATTGCCGCACCCTCGCCCATCACGAAACCGTTGCGGTCGATGTTGAACGGACGCGACGCCTTCTCGGGGCAATCGTTGAACTGCGTCGCCAACGCGCGCATCTTCATGAACCCGCCAACGGCGAACTCAAGGATCGTCGCCTCCGTGCCGCCGGAGATAATGACGTCGGCACGGCCCGCGCGGATGGCGTCGAGCGCCACGCCGAGCGCATCCGTCGAGGAGGCGCATGCCGTCACCACCACCTGGGCGGGTCCCTTCGCGCCCAGCGCCATCGAAACGTTGCCCGAGCCCTCGTTGGCGATCAGCTCGGGGATCGCCAAGGGCGAGAGACGGTCCGGACCACGTTCAAGGAGCGTCTTCCACGCCTCTCCGGTCGTCTGCATGCCGCCAATGCCGTTGCCAAGGATCGTCCCTACACGATCCATGTCCGGCTTGTTCTCCTCGGTGAAACCGGCATCCCGCCACGCTTCGACCGCCGCCGCCACCGCATAGACGGAGAAGAGGTCCATGTGTCGCGCAGCCTTTCGGTCCACATACCCCGTCGCGTCAAGATAGGCATCGAAATCCTTGAGTTCGCCCGCCACCTGACAGGTGCACCGTGAGGCATCGAACTTGGTAATCTTCCCAATGCCGCATTTGCCGGCCTTGAGCGCACTCCAGGTTGCCGCCTTGCCGTTGCCGACAGGCGTCACCATACCGAGTCCCGTAATCACTACCTTCTTCATGTCGCTTTCTCCTTCTTCGTTTAAATCACAGATGGGGCCACTGCAGATAGGTGCCGGCGTAGGTCAGTCCCGCGCCGAAGCCGCACAGCACGATCTTCATGCCGTCCTTGAGTTCGCCTTTCCGGCGCGCCTCGTCCAGCGCGATCGGGATCGACGCCGCCGAGGTGTTGCCGGTGGTCTCAAGGTTCAGGTAGAACTTCTCGATCGGCAGCTTCATTCGCCGCGCGACCGCCTCGATGATGCGCCCGTTCGCCTGATGCGCGAACACGCGATCGAGCGCGGCGGGCGTGGTGCCGAGCTTTTCGCAGAGCTGGTTCGTCACCTTCGCGAGCGCGCGCACCGCAAATGCGAACACGTCGTGCCCCTGCAGCACAAGCGTGGGGATCGGGAACATGCCGGGCTGCGGCTTCAGGCGCGTGCCGCCGTCACGATAGATGAACGAGGCCCCTTTCCCGTCCGCCCACAGCACCGTGTGCGCGGCGGGGCCCTCACCCTCCGCCTCGCCGACCACGACCGCGCCCGCGCCATCGCCAAAGAGGATGCAGCTGCCGCGATCGCGCCAATCGACGATGCGCGAAAGCGTCTCCGCACCGATGACAAGCGCCTTCGCGCCCTTGTTCACCTTCGCCCAGCAGCGCGCCTGCTCCAACGCGTACACGAAACCGGCGCAGGCCGCCTGGAGATCGTAGGCGCCACATTCCGAACAGCCGAGCGCCGCCTGCACAAGACACGCCGTGGAGGGGAAGGTCGCATAGTCGGGCGTGGAGGTGGCCACGATGATGAGCCCGATCTCGGCGGGCGCCACGCCCGCCGACTCAAGCGCAGCCTGCGCGGCCTTGGCGGCCATCGTGGACGTGCAATCGTCCGCCTCGGCAATGTGCCGCGAACGGATGCCGGTATGCGACCAGATCCATTCATCGCTCGTATCCAACGACTTCGAAAGATCGTCGTTGGTAACGATCTTTGGCGGCAGATAGCTTCCTGTTCCCAGTATGCGTACGGACATCCTCAGTTTTCCTCCAAAAAGAATAGTGCGTATTCTATAAAATCCGCGCCTCGACCGCAACCCCTACTTGAGCAATGTCACACCGCCGACTTCCGAGGCCCATTCGAAGGCCTTGTGCCAGTGGTTGCACGTGAAGCCCGTCACGCCAAGCGCCTTCGCCTGCCGAAGATTCTCAAGGGAGTTTACCCCAAACATGCGGAACTCAAGCCCGGCAGCGCGGACGGCCTCCGCATCCGCCGGTGTCATCACCCCCACCGTCGAACTGCAGCCCGGGCAAAACACCTCAACCCGGGCATCCTTGCACTTCTGTATGTACTCCTGTACGTTGAACGGCTTCTTGCGCGACAGCGCCACAAGCCAAACGGCGCGATACTTCGGATACCGCGCCTTGAAATCCTTCAACGCCTCGTAGTGGAACGACGAGACCACGATGTTCGTCTCGGTCAGACCCGCCGCCTTCACCGCCGCATCGAATATGTCGGCGTACTGCGGCGAATAGCCCTTGATCTCCGACTGCAGAACCCCATGCTTCGGCACAACCGCCAGCACCTGATCTAAAAGCGGAATACGGTA
>CACZCD010000014.1 GCA_902779565.1 uncultured bacterium
TCATTCCGCTGGTGTCGGTGCCCTCGTGCAAGCCGTCCTGCCTGTTGGCTAAGTTCATAAAGCGCTTCATAAGTCCAGCGTCGACGAACGGAGCGTCGTTGAGCGAGATTACCCCCGCCGCCTTCGGGCGCAACATGTCGTCGAGGTTCACGCCGATCTTCTTCGCGTAGCCGGGATCAAGCGCATGCTCCGCATCGATGAACGCGGCGATGCCGCCGTTCTTCTGCGCGTTCGCCACCACGTGCAGGGCGAGGGTCGTCTTGCCGCTCGACTCCTGACCGTAGCATTCCACGATGCGTCCGCGCGGAAGCCCGCCCACGCCGAGCGCGAGATCGAGCGACAGCGCGCCCGTGGAAATCACCGGGATGTCCGCGTGGGCATGGTCTCCGAGCTTCATGATGGAAAGCTCGCCGAACTCCTTTCGGATCTGCGACAGGACGGCGTCCAATGCCGTGTTCGTCTTCTTCGCCGCTTCGTCCGTCTTGTCTTTCTTCTCTGCCATCTTAACCTCCATTTGTGTTAGCGCGAATTATACCACAATTTGCCCCCTGCGTTCCGCAAAGGCAACAGATTTTGTCGAAGGGTACCATCGCCATGGCGGGCGGCAAATGGATCGTGCTTTCGCCAGAAGGATTCTCCACGCGATGGCATCCGCCGCGCGAGAAGGAGCGGTTCTGCGCCCAAGGCCGCATGCTCTTCCTTTCGCTCTACGAAGCCTCCACCCGAAAGCCAACGCGCAAGATGCTCTATGAGCGCTGCCATGAAATGATCGACCTTGTCATGGCTAAGCTTTCATAGGCAACATGACACGTTATGGGCGCACTTTCATGCGAAGGAAGAATCGTCAAACATTCTTACAAAGGGCTATCGCACCGCCAGAAATAAATGAAATCTAGCGGTGCTTCAATGGTTCCGTCCCTTGACACTTATTCCGTAATGTACCACTTATCACCTATCTTTTTAACCACAATGTGATCAAAGGTCGTTTTCCCATCTGAGTCTGTAACAGAGACTGCTACTTGAACACGCCCGTCCTCTAATGTCATTTCTCGTCGAATGATATTGCCAACTATTTTGTCCGCCATCTCCATCTGCTGATTCGTTATGGCTTTTTGTAGATTACTTTTTTGCAGTTTCGTCAATTTACGCCCATGAAGATCAGCAGACAACTTGATAAAATCGTCTACATTATAATCCTCGTTAATATGGCTAACAATATTTAGAAAAGATTCTGCCGTTTTTTCTGGTGTGGATTGGTCTAGGTCCGATGAACTTTCATCGGACGAATCTTCATTGGACTGAACACCCACTGCCGCGAGGATCTTGCTCCAATCGTTATCCATCATCTCTGCGTTGTCAAGCATGACTTTTTGACCATCGTAGATAACAGACAATGAATATTGAACATCTATTGGATTTCCTCCATAGACTATATTGTCGTCGGAGCTTCCCTTCTTCCGGGCCTGCATGATAACCGTGGCATACCCCTTATAACTATTTGATGATCCTTCCTTCACCAAACTAACTTCCTTTACCGAACATACGCGTGCAAATTTCTTGAGATCTTCGGTTTTGGCAAGAGACTCCTCGATCAGTTCTGATGTGGCCTTTTCGATAGATGCCACATCGTCACCCAAAAGGCTTGTTTTTATGACATTCCAGTTCCATGCTATGACAGCAATGATGAATACAGCGCTTCCGGTCAACGATAACGCTTTGTACCATTTGGGTGTGTTGTTTTCCTCTTTGTTCATGATTTGTCTTCCTTGTGCCCTCGTTCCGTTTCACAGTCGGAGAATCGGGCTTGTTCTCTTTCCGTGTCGCCACTGACGGTCTGACACGAATCGAGGATAAAAGAAAACCTCTCTTCGTATCTCACGAGAGGTCGTAGTAAAAACCTTGAAAGAAATACAAAGAGAGGCAAACGCTTGCGCGTTCCTCTGCCAAGTATCGTCTTTCGTGAAGTTTACTACGTTTCTCGTGACGACTGCTTTGCAGCATTGCTTAAATCATCTTCCTCCTTGCGGAGGTCAGTTATATCCACCGGTCGCAGACCGCCGCGAAGCGGTCGCTAGAGTGGTGCGGATTTCTCCCCGCCTTATTTATCGCGCCGAAGCATCGAAGATGCGTAAGAGGATCGTTTTAACTGTCTATTCTCTTTCTTCCTTTCAATTCCAGTTCACGATTTGAGATTGGCTACAAAAAGTCTGCCATATTGGGAGGGGGCTGTGTTGGTTCCGGCGGCAGTGTTGCGGCAACCGCCTTCACTTTTCCATATTCAACTGGAATGTCGTTTTGCAGTATATCCCAAATGGTATCATAATCTATGTCGGCATAGTCATGCACGATCTTATGCCTGACACCAGCAAGCCCCTTCCAGTCCACGTCAGGATTCTGGGCGGCAAACTCACGGGTGATGTTATTAGCCGCCTCACCCAATACCATCAAATTGAAGAGGATCATCTCCGTCGTGCCTTCATGCCGTCGCAATTGTTCGCGCTCCAAGCCCCTGCTAAGCTCAGTAATCCGTTCCATTGCATCGAGCATGTGACGGACGCGCGAATCATCACGATAAAGCGAAGGATCGGTCATACCGGCACGGCCTCTCTGCAAACACGATGAGCAAAACCAAGCGAACTGGGCAGGATACGCGAGGAAACAAGGTCGACCCGGCTTCCAAGCAGTTTTTCGTATGCGGATGACATTGCACGTTCATTTCGCCAACTATACTCACCCGGCATCCACTTTACAAGAAAATCCACGTCACTGCCGGGGCGCTCCTCCTTGCGGGCACAAGAACCGAAGACCCAAAGCTTTTCGGCTTTGTGCCTTCTCGCGATAGCGTATATCTCATCACGCTTCGCACGTATCTCGTCTAACATGCACATTTGAAAACGAGAATATTATACCATTTTCTCGCGGTCAGGGAGCGGACCGGATGGACACCGGTCAGGCCTTGCCGCCGAAGAAATAGTTGTTTGCGTTGTTGAAGGAGATGTCGGAGACGATCTTGCCGAGCCACTTGATGTCGTTCGGAATCTCGCCGCGCGCGACCTCCTCGCCGAGCTTGCCGCAGAGGATGCGGCGGAAGTATTCATGGCGCGTGTAGGAGAGGAACGAACGCGAGTCCGTGAGCATCCCCACGAAGTTGCCGAGGCAGCCGAGCGCGGAGAGCGCCTCGATCTGCTTCTTCATGCCGTCCTTCTGATCGAGGAACCACCATGCGCTGCCGAGCTGGAGCTTGCCGCGGTCGGGCCCCTTCTGGAAGCAGCCCATGAGCGTGGCGAGCATCTCCGTGTCCTTCGGGTTGAGGGAGTAGAGGATCGTGCGCGGAAGCGCGTCCGCCTGCTCCAGACGGTCGAAGAGACGCGAAAGCGACTCCGTCACCGACCAGTCGCCGATGCAGTCGAAGCCGGTATCCGGCCCCAGGAGCTTGAACATCTTCGTGTTGTTGTCGCGGAGGCAGCAGTAGTGCAGCTGCGTGGTCCAATTGGCCTTGGCGTCGGCCTTCAGCCCCTCGAAGAGCCACGCGCTCTTGAACTTGAGCGCCTCTTCGGGCGTGACCGCCTTGCCGCCGCGCAGCTTCTTGAAGACACGGCGCACTTCGGCCTCGGTGTAGGGCGCGGCGAAGATCTCGGTCACGCCATAGTCGGAGATCACGCAGCCCGCCTTCTCGAAGAACGCATGTCGCTTCGCCATCGCATTGAGGAAATCGTCGTACGTCTTCACCGGCATCTTCGCGGCGGCGACGAGCTTGTCCATCCACGCGTTCCACGCCTTGACGTTCTCGACCTTCGACGCCTTGTCCGAACGCCACGCCGGCAGAATCTTCGTGCCGAACGGTTTCTTCGCGATGGCGAGATGGTGCTCGAGCGAATCGACGGGATCGTCGGTCGTGCACACGACGCGCACGTTAGACTTCTTCATCAGTCCGCGCGCGGAGAAGCCCGGCTTCTTCATCTGGGCGTTGCACTTCTTCCAGATCTTCTCGGCCGTCGCGCCGCAGAGACGGTCATCAACACCGAAGTAGCGCTTCAGCTCAAGGTGCGACCAGTCGAAGAGCGGGTTCTTGACGAGCACTTCCATCGTCTCGGCGAACTTCACGAACTTGTCGTGCCAGGAGCCATTGCCGGTGACATACTTCTCGTCCACGCCATTGGAGCGCATCTGGCGCCACTTGTAGTGGTCGCCGCCCAGCCAGACCTGCGCGATATCCTCCCAGCGCTTGTCCTCCGCGATCTCCACCGGCGGCAGATGGCAGTGGTAGTCGATGATCGGCATCTTCTCGGCATAGCCGTGATAGAGTTCCTTTGCCGCCTTGGTGGTCAGCAGAAAATCGTCGTTGATGTATCCCATTGTTTTCTCCTTGGTTGTAATGGGCGCTATTATACCATAAAACGGCACGCGGCGAGGGCACATTCGTCATCGCCAGCAGACTGTGGCGCGGCACCCCAAAACGCAGGGGCAATGGCGGGGCAACAGCCGTCAGGCGAGGAGCGCCGCGATCATGGCGCTGAAACGCCGCTTGGCGGCGCGGGGCTCCGCCTCCACGCCGAGCAGCACGCGCAGCGCAACGGATTCCATGAGCGCGTACAGGGCGTCCGCGGCATCATCGGGATCGACGTTACGCCGCAGCTCCCCGCTGGCGATTCCTTCCGCAATCAGCGTGCGGAGAACGACACGGAAACCGCCGGTGAACTGTTCGATCTTTGCGGACATATCCTCGCCCGTGCGCACCATCGAGAACACGAAATCGAAGATCGCGAGGAAGAAGGCCTTCTTGCCATGGAGCACGTCGACCACCATCGCGCACGCCAGCTCCAGGCGTTTGGCCACGGGCAACGGCTTCACAACCACCTTCTCAAGTTCGCGCTTGATCCGGGACGTCGTGCCGTGGATGGCTTCATCGAAGATCTCGCGCTTGGTCTTGAAGTATCGGTAGAGAGCGGTGCGTGCGATGCCCGTGGCTTCCGAGATGTCGAGGAAGGAGACCTTGGCGTAGCCCATCCGCGCAAAGAGCTCCAAGGCCTTCTCCACGATCAGCCGATGCCGTTCTTTATGGTTCACGAGCGCCATACGCGTGTCGATAAGCTGGTGGTTGATCGTTAGTTAAACTGCTCCCTAAACATTCAACCGTCACCTTCAAACGCCGATGAGCGCGCGCGGATTGTCGCGCCCGATCGCTAGACACTCCTCCTGCGTGAGGTCAATCCGCCGCTGAAGCAGCGTCATCATCGCCGCCATCGGCGTGGTCGCGCCAACCAGACAGTTGCGTGCCGGATTCCACAGGAGCCCGTTCGGTTCAAGCCGCGCATGGGCGCCGCACACCTCGTACTCCCCCGGCGGCATACCCGCCGGATACTGCGCATCGGAGACGGCGATGAGCCGACGGAGCGGCACCGCCCGCGTAAACACCTTGAGCATGGTGTCGGGGAGGTGGTGCCCGTCCGGAATGAACATCACGCTCGCGCGATCCTCGGCGAGAGCCGTGAAGAGAATGTTCTTGTGGCGGGGGATCATGTTCGGGAGACCGTTGCCGAGATGCGTGAACGCCTTCGCGCCCGCCTCGATGCAGGGCGCGATCTCCTCCGGCGTGGCCGCCATCTGATGCCCCAGCGAAACCGCCACGCCCTGCGCGGAGAGCGCCGAGACGAACGCCGGCATGCCGGGAATCTCCGCCGCCACGGTGATGAGCTTCACCAAACCGCCGCACGCCTCCTGATAGCGCGCGAAAAGCTCTAAGGACGGCTTCGCCACCCATTCGATCGGATGCGTGCCGACGGCGCCCAGTTCTGGCGAAATGAACGGACCTTCCAGATGGATACCGAGGATGTTCCGCTCGCAGCGCGCGCTGCGCTTCCGGGCCTCCGCAATCACGCGCAGGGTTTCGACGGCCACGTCAGGATTGCCGGTGACGATCGTGGGCAGATAGCCCATCGTACCGTCCGTCTCGAGACGCTCCGTGACCGCGATCACCTGCTCCACCGTCAGCCCCGGCGCGTTGAAATCCACGCCGCCGTAGCCGTTGATCTGGAGATCCACCCATTCCGCCTTCATGCCCAAGACCTCTTTCAGCGAAGCGAATCGATCATGGCCCGGAAGTAGCCGAGCGATTCCGGAATCCAGAGCGGATCGCCCTGGATGCCCTGGTATTTTCCGAAGGCGCCGGCAAGCTCAAGCCCCAGACAGCCATCGTACCCCACATCACGCAGAGCTTCGAAGATGGGACGGTATGCGATCACGCCGTTCGGCGCGGATACGCCGGCGGAGCCGTTGTTGCCCGGATTGATGTTCCGGATGTGACCGTCGAAGATTCTCTTGTGATAGGTGCGCACGACCTCCGCCACGTCCAGACCGTCCGCATGCGTGTAGGCGATGTCCATGCAGAAGCCCATGCGCGGATCGAGATCCTTGATGTACTCGTAGGTGGAGACCACCGTCGCATAGAGGTCGGGGTTGCCCGTCTTCGGATTCGCGCCGTGGTTGTGGATGGCGAACTTGATGTTGTACTGGGCGGCGAGGTCCGAACACACTTCGCACATCTTGCGGCTCGAAACCGTCTTCACCTTGCCGTCGACCGACTTCTTCTCGCCCGGCACGCCCACGAGCACGCCCACGCCCAGCGCCGCCGTGTAGTCGAAGAACTTCTTCGCCTCGTCCGGGGTGGTCATGGAGATGGGGCCTGCGCCGTAAGGCGTTACGCCGTGGTCGGCGCATTTCCGCTTGAACTCCGCAATCTGCGCAGCCGTCGCGTCGAACGGAAGATGGAAGTTCTTGACGCACAGATAATGCACATCGAACTTCTCGAGTTCCTTAAGCGTCTGGTCGATGCTAAACTTGTTGTAGGTATAGCCCGCCATCGCGAGATGAAATTTTATCTGTTTCATGGCGCAATTATACCACAAATCCCGAATTTCGGGGGGACGGGGATCTCATTTTTCGTGGGGAATGCGATAGAGATGAAGGTTCCTGAACACGGTCTTTTCGCCCGGCCGGTTGTTCGCGCACATCACCACGGAGAGCGAGACCGTGCCGACCGGCGCCCGAAACACGCCCTTGCCCACACGCTTCGTCACGCTCTCCGCCTGCGGATTCAGCGCAAAACGGTACGCGTTCGGCTTCACGTACTTGCCGGCCGAATCCTTGTAGCTCACGTTCACGGAAGCGCTTGTGCCCTCGGCCTCGAGCGACACCGCGAACCATTCGCCGCCCGTCACACCCTCCGCCCGCGCAATCTTCCAGCCATTCGTCACTTCATAGACGCCCTCAGCCACAAGATTGGAGACGGCACCGCATCCCGCGAGCTGCGCCTTGTAGTGGTCGAACGCCGCCGCCGGATCCTTGGCCGAGCGGATCGCGACCTCAAGATCGGGGATGCACGTCTTCCACGGAAGATTCTTCTGGCGCGAATCCCCAAACTTCCGGTCCTTCCACGCAGTCCACACGCGCTTCTCGCCCCAAAACCACATGTAGCCGCCCGAGGTCTCGATCGCCTGTGCCATGTCCCGGCGGAAGCGCTCGGCACGCGAGCCGTCCGTCGGTCCCTTGTACCACTTCGCGTTCTCGTCGCTGATGAACATGTCAAGGTACATCGCAAATCCGGTGCTCACCTGCGTGCGGAACTTTTCGCGGTTCTCCGGCGCGACGAGCGGAAGCGTCTTGTGGGCGTTGAAGAACGCGGCGGCGCGGTAGCCGCCCGTGTCGGCGTCGTAGCGGTAGGAGTTCTCGTCGCCGTCCACCATGCGCGCCCCCGGCGGCAGGACATCGAGGATGCCGTTGAGGAAAGAGGGCCAGAGCGCCTCGGCGTCTCGCACATGACCCGCCACGTCCGCGCCGGTGTGGTGCGCGTAGTGCGGCACCATCGAGAAGAGCCAGTAGGAGTAGATCACGGCATCGGGGAACTCCGCGAACACGCGGGTGAACAGCTCGCGCCCGCGCCGGCGCACAAGCCCGCACAGTTCATGGTACGGCAGCTCCTCCGCGCGCCGCTTGAACTGCTTCACCTTGTGGTAGTCCTCCGGATCCATGCTCAGGCCCCGAAATCCGCTCGCGCGCGCCACACGGGCCACGATCGCCATGTTGTGCGCGATCCGGCTCCACGCGGCGTCGTCCGTCCAGTCAATCCGCGCGCGCGGCGCGCAGAACGATTTGGCGAAGCAGGCCCGCAACGAACGGTGCGCCGTCGCCTTGCGGAACACCGGGATCTGCCGGTCGAACACGTCCTCCGGCCAGGGCGGATCGCCCATGATCGTGCGCGTGGAGACCTTGCGCCGATCCTTCGTCCACCCGGTAAGCGTGACGCCGATCCCGTCAAGCGGCGTCTTGTCCAGCTCGTCGGCCTGAGCGAGCAGCATCTCCGGCGACACGCCGGCGAACTCCCATCCGAACGCGATGCACTCACGCGCCGCCTCCGCCGTCCACGCCGCCGCGCAAACCGCCGCCGCAAACACCATTCCTCTCATCTGCATGACCGCTTCTCCTTGTTACCGCATCGTCATCATGAAACCGCCAAACGCCATACGCAACGGACCCGCCCTTAACGCCCCTCCCGGGCCGCGAACACGGCGGCGAGGCGTTCCGCCTCCGTGGCTTTCGGACGCGGCGTGAGCAGCGAAACCGTCATGCCGGCGGCGAGCGCGATGGCGGTGGACGGAATCGCCGGTCCGCCGAACGTGAGCCGCACCCAGTCGGCAAAGGCCGGCACCAGCAGCACGACGAGTCCAAAGAGCGTTCCGGAAAGGACCGAAGCATACGCCCCCTGCCAGGTGGAGCGCCGCCAGAAGCGCCCCAAAAGCATCGTCACGCCCACGCCCGGCAGCAGCGAACCGACCACCTTCTGGAAGTAGGCGATCACGTCCCCCACGAAGAGCGTGATCACGAAGGCGATTGCCAAGGCCACGACAAGCGCAATGCGGCTCGCACGCGCGTAGTTCTTCTCGGAGATGCGCCGTCCCGTGAGCGAGGGGATCACGTCCGTGAGCAGGATCGTCACGCCGGAGATGGCGTCGGAGCCGCCAGAGCTCATCGTCGCCGACATGCCGCAGATGAGGAACATGAGGCCGATGGCCGGTCCCAGCACGTTTGTCGCCATGTAGGAGAACGCGTAGTCGCCCGATTCGAGCGTGTGGCCGTTGTGGACCATGATCGCGTAGGCGCTCATGCCGATGAGCGCGGTGACGAAACTCCAGACGAACATCATGCCGCTCTGTCCGAGAAACGCCCGGCGCGCCACCTTCTCGTCCCGCGAGGTATAGATGCGCGTGCGGTAGGTCGGCGTGCCCACCACCCCCATCACCGTGGAGAAGACGAGCGCGATGGCCGCCAGCATCCCGTAGCTGCCGAGACCGTAGAAGCCCATCGCCCCCGGCTTGCCGGCGGCGGTGAAGACGTTGGCGATTTCGGAGTACCCGCCCGCGAGCGGCAGCGCCTTGATCGCGATGAACGAGAAGCCGCCGATGATCGCGCAGAACTGGATTACGTCCGCCTTCACGACGGCGACATAGCCGCCGATGAACACATACGCGCCGAACCCGCACACCGTGATCAGCTTGCACCAGGTGGGGTCGATGCCGAGGACGTAGGAGAGGTACTTCGAGCCGCCGTTCACGTGGTTGCCGATCCAGATGATCTCGATCACGAACATCATGAAGCCCATCAGCTGCCGCACCCGCCGATCGCCGCCGTAGTAGTACTGCGCCTCCTCGCTCATCGTGATGAAGTTCTTTCCGCGGATCGGCACGAACGTCGTGAGGATCAGGAGCCCCAGCGCACTGCCCAAACCGAAGATGGCGCCGCCCCAGCCGTGGTTGAACCCGTCGCCGATCGCCCCTATCGAAGAACCTGTGCCGATGATGGTCGCGCCCAACGTGCAGAAGATGAGGAAGAGGCTCATGTCGCTGCCGCCGGTGAGGAACTTCTCACCCTCGCGCTTTCCGCGGCTCCCGAAGAAGCCCACACAGATGACGAACGCCATCCAGACGATGAACCCGCCCAGAAAGAGCGGTATGTATTTCGGATCAAGCATAGTGGCTTTCCCCCATCAGCGCCGCGACGACCGCATCGCCTACCTGAGAGGTGGTGGCGGTGCCGCCCAGGTCGGGCGTGAGGCATTTCCGCTCCAGGAGCAGGCGCTCGATCACGTCGAGAAGCTCCTGCGCCAACGCGCCATGCCCGAAGAAGTCGAGCATCTGGCTGGCGCTCCAGACGGTTGCGAGCGGATTGGCGAGCCCCTTGCCCGCGATGTCCGGCGCGCTGCCGTGGATCGGCTCGAACATCGAAGGGAAGGCGCGCTCAGGGTTGAGGTTCGCACCGGCGGCGAGTCCCATGCCACCGGCGATCGCCGCGCCAAGATCGGTGAGGATGTCGCCAAAGAGGTTGGAGGCCACGACCACCTGAAAGCGCTTCGGATCCTTCACCATGAACATCGACGCCGCATCCACGAGCAGCGAATGCGTCTCCACATCCGGATACTCCGCACCGACCTCCTTGAAGACCTGATCCCAAAAGACCATCGAGTAGTTGAGCGCGTTCCCCTTCGAGATGCTCGTGAGCGTCTTCTTCTCGCGGCGGGCGAGCTCGTAGGCATAGCGCATGATCCGCTCCGTGCCCTTGCGCGTGAAGACGCCCTCCTGCACGACCCGCTCGTTCGGTTCGCCACGATGGTTCCACGAACCGGAGCCGGCGTACTCCCCTTCGGAGTTCTCGCGGATGAACACCATGTCCACATCCTCGCGCCGCACATCCTTGAGCGGACACGGCGCGCCCTTAAGCAACTTCACCGGACGCACGTTCACGTACTGGTCGAACCCATGCCGGATGGCCAAGAGCAGCCCGCGCAGGGACACATCGTCGGGGACGCCGGGATAACCCACGGCGCCGAGGAAGATCGCATCGAATCCACGCAGCGTCTCCAGGGCGTCGTCAGGCATCATGCGCCCCGTCTTGAGGTAGTACTCGCACCCCCACGGAAAGCGCTCGAACGCGAAACGAAACGAGCCGTCGCGCGCCGCCGCCGCGTCAAGGACCTTGACGCCCTCATCTATCACCTCCGGGCCGATGCCATCGCCCGCAATCACCGCAATCCTATGCGTCTTCATTTCTGCTCCTGTTGCCTTCGGAAAATTCTCCACCGCCGCCCAAGACGAAAGAACCGCGGCCCTACTCCCAGGTCATCGTGCCGTCTTCGGCCACGGAAACCTTGCGGCGGAAGTCGATGGCGTGGCTCACGGGAATGTGCCCGTAGGCGAAACCGTCATACGCGGGCTTGCCGATCTTCTCCACAAACGCGCGCTTGGCGCGCGCCACCTCTTCCTGCGCGGCGGCAAGTTCGTCCCCCGACAGCGTGCGCTTGCGGCCTTTGCCCTCGCGGCCCGGCGTGACGTCGCCAAAGATCACGCCCGCACAATCCTTCAGCCATCCCGAAGCCGCGATTTCGTCCAGCTCTTCGGCGATCTTCTTTGCCGAGGCCGAGTTGTTGCGTTCCAGAAACACCACCCTTCCGGCGGCATCGCACGCCCAGTTCGTCTTGATGCCGAGCCTCACGAGCGCGATGTGCCCTCCGCACGGCAGACCCGAAAAGGCGCCCGGACGGATTGCCCGGAGCTTGGCCGGCGGCTGCGGATCGCCCGCGATCGCCCTCTTGAGCCATTCGAACGTATCCCCTTTCGCATACAGCAGATGGCTGATGGAAGAGCCGGAGAACGGATGCCCGGCCTTCTCCTTCGCCATGGCGTTGAGGATCATCGTGATGTTGCTGAATCCAAGCACGCGCTGGTCGCGCGTGCGGAGACGATTCCAGTCGAGAAGCGGCAGGATGTTCTCGGATCCCGAACCGCCGCGCGCGCAGATGACCAGATCCACATCGGGATCCATCCACATCTCCTCAAAGTCCGCCGCGCGGTCGGCGGCGGACGCCTGCGTCTTGAAATTGAGACGCTTGGCGAGCTTGATGCGGTAACCAGCCGCCTTGAGGGCCTCCACACCCGCGTCGAAACGCGCCTTCGGCTGGATGCTCGCGGGCATGACCACGCCGACCGTACGGATTTCAGGCGGGAAGCAGTTGAATGCCGTCGCCGCCGCCAACAGGATTGCAAAACAGTTCATGGTGCGTAGTATATCAAAAATGCCACGTCAGTTTGACGCGGGGTTGAAAAACGGATACAGGAGCGGTAGCAGGATCATCGACAGGATGAAGGCGGCCGCGCTCAGCGCCAGTCCCGGCTTGAGGAAGTCCTTGAAGCGGAGATTGCCCGGCACGAGAATCATCGAGTTCGCCGGTATCGCGAGCGGCGTGCAGACGGCCACCGACGAGGCGATCAGCACGGCGATGACGACGGCCCGCGGATCGGCGCCCAGCGTCTGGGCGATGCTCCAGCCGATCGGACAGAAGAGTGCGCAGGTGGCGGTGTTGCTCATCACCTGCGTAAGTCCCCACACGGTCAGCCAGAGGATCGCCATGAGGAGGAGCGGACCATGTCCGTCGGCGACGGAGATCACGGCGTGGGAGATGCGCTCGGCGGCACCCGTCTTCATCATCGCCCCGCCCAGCGGCGTCATGAACGACAGGAGGAAAACGGCCTGGAGGTCGAAGGCCGCAAACGCCTCCTTCTGCGTGATGACGCGGAACAGCACCACCGCCATCGCGCCGACGCAGGCGGAGATATGCATCGGCGGAAGCGACTTCACGTAGTCGGCGGCGATCATCGCAGCCACCGTGAGGATAAGCGTCGCCAGCGTGAACCAGCCCTTCCAGTCGGTGCGGCGCGATTCCTTCGAAGCGTACTTCTCCGCTTCCGGGCTCTCGTGCGCCGGCAGGATCTTCGGCCCCAGCAGCGCGTAGAACGCGGCGGCGGCCAGAAGCAGCGGGATGCCGATCTTGGCGTACTCGAAGAACGTGACAGACATCGTGCCCTCAGAGAACTTCTCGATCGTCTCCTTGGCGATCAGGTTGCCAGGCGAACCGATCACCGAGATGTTGCCGCCGATCGTCGCGCCGGCGGTGAGCGGGATCAGGAGACGGCTCGGCTTGATGCGATGTGCCGCCGCCACGCCCATGACGATCGGGATCAGCACCGCCACTGTGCCCGTATTCGAGACGAAACTCGACACCGTCCCGGAGAACAGCATGACGGTGAAGATGAGCGTGCGTTCGCCAGGACAGAATCGGAACAGCGCCGCGCCGATCTTCTCCGCCATGCCGGTCTTGAACAACGCCGCCCCGATCACGCTCATCGCCACCACGAGGATGATGCTCTGCCCGACAAGCGGCGCGAAGATCTCCTTCGCCTCGATCACGCCCGCGAAGTACAGCGAGACGGGAACGGCAAAGACCAGCAGCCCCATCGGCAGCACGTCCACCACGAACAGGATGGTGGCCAGCGCAAAGATCAGAAGCGTGATGTTGGCTGGTGTCATTCCCTGTTATGTCCCTTGCGGTTCACACACTTACAGATGCCGCTCTGTCACTTGCTCCACTTCCACTGCTTGTACATGCCGGGCATGTTGACGATGGGAGGCTGCTGGTTGTCGGGATAGGGATCGTCCTCGGTGTCGGCCTCGGGGAAGATCTTCCGCCGCAGATCAATCATGGCATCCTGCGCCGTCTTGACCATCGTGAGCGTGTCGGCCGAGGCGAAACGGTGGCTCTGCGCCTCGTAGC
The DNA here is from genome assembly GCA_902779565.1 of uncultured bacterium. Lineage (GTDB taxonomy): Bacteria > Verrucomicrobiota > Kiritimatiellia > RFP12 > UBA1067 > UBA1731. The sequence goes on from CACZCD010000014.1 coordinate 13,658, forward strand.
CGCCCGCCGCCATCAGGTTCATGGGCGTCACGTAGCCCGTATATCCCGTGGCGACATACGCGATAAAGGTGCGCGCGAACGGGCTGTTCCACTTGATCTCCAGCCCGAGTTCGCAGACGACCTCGCCCGGCAGCCCCACGAAGCAGACGTCGCCGACGGCGATGGTCTGCACCTCGAACGTCGCCGTGTCGCTCCCGTAGAAGTCCCGCCATTTCTTCCGCAGACGCGACTTGAAGGAGCGGATCACCGCGCCGACGCGCGGCTGCTGGATGGCGAAGCGCTCGCGGCAGCGGTTCATGGAGATGATGCTGAAGATCGACTGCATCGCCACGGCCTCGCCCACGCGCTTGGCGGCGGCGTTGCCGCACTCGTCGTCCTTCGTCACGAGATCGCCCGCCGCGCCCTGCACGAACATCGCCTTCGCGCCGGTCTCGCTCTCGATGTAGCGACGGTAGAATCCCGGGAAGTCGGAGGAGATGCGCAGTCCGCCAAGCCCCGGCGCGTGGGCCGTGAGCGGATGAGCCGCCCAGTTTCCCACGACATAGACGGGACCCGTGGGGCCCAAAAGCGCCACCGTACCGACCTCGTGGTCGGCAATGCCGGTCGTGAGCTTGTGGAGGATCGGCCGGTGCGCGTTGAACGTGGCATGGTTGTCCTCGGTCGTGTAGCGGCGGTTGCGGTTCTCGTAGCACTGCGCGGAATGGTAGCCGATCACGTATTCGCCCCACTCGCCTTCCATCATCTTGCGGGCGGCCGCGTCGAGACGCTGGTAGAGACGCTCCATGTAGCGCATGTCCACGCTATCGGGGGACTCGTTGAACACCTTCTCGCCGGAGAGCGCCGCATTCTTGTTGAACATGCGCGTATGAGGCCCTTGATGGGTGTGCGTGCAGGAGACCATGACCGCATCCTCCGGCGTGCCGGTGATGGCCGAGAGCTGCTTGCGGACGCGCTTGATCGAGTCGTAGTCCATCCCCAGCAGGTCCAAGGACACGAGGAGGATGCGGTTCGTCCCGTCATTGAGACAGAGTCCGCTTGCCAGAAGGTTGTCGTACTTCGCGACGGAAACGTCGTTCGGTCCATAGCCGGCGATCAGGGTTCCGATGTCCGGCGTGATGTCCGCCTCGAACCATTTCGCCTTGATCTTCGCCGGATCCGCCGAAACGACGGCGGCGAGAAGCGCGGATGTGAGTAGAATTTTCAGTTTCATGCCTTGTTCTCCTTAGATATTCTTAGATGGATGGGTTGGCGTACGGCTGCGTCCAGGCGACATGCAGCCCTTGCGGATGAAGTGAAGCCGTGCAGAGCGGCACCCCCACCTCCTCGATGCGGGCGCGCACGTAAAGGTCATTGGACTCCATCGTGTAGGAGGCGCGGATCGCCTCGCCCGGACGGGCCACGACCGTCTTCACGACCTTTCCGATCTTCTCGTCGTAGATGTTGATCGTCCGCTCGAACGTCGTCTCGTCCTTATGGTTGTCCGGCCGCACCACGGTCGTGGCGACGGGCTTCTCGGAGAAGTCGCGCTTGCTGACGATGAAGCGCACGGTCCGCTCCCGCTGGCCGGCCGGCACGGCAACCTCCAGACGCCCCGCCGACGGATCGAACGCGACATCCTCCGGCTCCAGTCCCTCGCATGTCACGAAGTCGCCTGCGCGCATCGCCGCGATCAGCGACGCCGCGTCCAGCGATCCGGCCCGCACGAGCGACCAGGCGTTGCCCGGCATCAGCATGTTGCCCGGCTCGCCGCGGTAGCGATGGGTGTCGTCGGTGCCGATCCCGTAAAGGAGCGGCAGCCCCCTCCGCATCCGGAAGGCGTTCGCCACATCCCAGAAGCGGTCGGTATCGAAGCCATCCATCGGGAGCCCCGCGCCCGGCGCGAACGGCGAACCGTTGTTGCAGACCTCAAAGAAGCGAAGGAGAGGATTCTCGACCACGACCTCCGGCCCCACGTCATACCAGGTCCAGATGGGATGGTTGAGAATGAAGAGATGCGGCGTGGCCCGTGCCTTCGCGACCGCCGCCACCTCCTGCGCGTGCGCAGCGAGAAACGACGCGAGCGGAATGTCCTTCTCGCGGCGATTGAACCCCTTCTCCAGATAGCTCGGCAGGAGCTGCGGGATGTTCACGTAGTTCATGTGGAGCTGGTTGCGGCGGCCATTGGCGTAGTCCACGCTCCGCGTAGCCTCCACGTTCGGCAGGAGCAGGAACTCCTCCGGCGCGTTGAACCGCGCCGACAGCTCCGTGAACGTGCTGAGACGAGCCTCGATCCCCCCGTCGGCGTTCTTGCGCGTGACAGCATCCGGGAATGCCTTCACGTATTCGTCGAAATAGCGGTAGTTGACCGTCGGCTGATAACGGTATTTGATGCTGCCATCGTTCCGGGGCTTCTTGAGGGCGGTGCCGTCCCCGACGATGGAAACCCAGCGGTCGGTGTCTTCCTGAAAGACATTGTGATCGCTCAGCCCGAGAAAGTTGTAGCCGCGGCTCTTGTACCAGAAAACGGCCTCCTCGGGGAACGCCCGGCCGTCCGACCAGAACGTGTGGCAATGGAGATTGCCCTTGTACCAACGTTTGCCGCCGGCGTTTGCTGCGCCGCCCATCCGGCAGCCGGAGAGAGCGGTGAACGCCGCCCCCGCGCCAAGGAACCCTCTTCTCGTGATGCTCATGTTTCTTTTCTCCTTCGATAATTTATCGTCACGCACGAACGCGCTCGTGCTTCAAACTACCAAATGCCCTTGGTTTTCGTCTCAAGGCACATTGCGTCTATGCGGGGGACGCCGCGCGGACGCATCTCCAATCTCCACGCGCCGTTTCCATCCTGAGTGTACAGCCCGGGATATGGCGCTACCGGCATGTCCACGCTGCCGTCCGGCCATTTGACGGACAGCTTCTCCGGCGCCTTGCCGCCCTCGCACCAGTCGATAAGAAGCTTCTTCATCTGGGGGCCTGACGGTGAACCGGTCATAATGCGCCCCTTCCCACCTCCGTGCGCACATCCGGGAATGCAAAAGAGCCGCAGAAACTTCGACACCTCGCCGATGCCGCCGTGCGCCTCGCAGACGCGCTCGTAGTAGTCGATTATCGGGCTCGGCGGAATGGTCTGGTCCTCCCACCCGGTTGTCATGATTATCTTCCCTCCACGCTTCACGAAGGCGGAAATGTCGGTAGAGCATGCATTGAACTCCGGCGTGAACTCCTTGAGATACATGTCGATCTGGTCGAATCCCACCTCGTTCCAACGCGACTGCGGGAACCCTCTGCCCGCCAGAAAGTGCGGCAGGGAAAGGAGACTTCCCCAATGGAAGTTCACGCCGCTGTTGGTGCCAGGCGTGAATCCGTTGAAGTAGCATCTGCCGTTGTGCATCAGCGGCATGTAGATGGCCTTGAGCCGGGCAAGCCTGTCGCCTTTGGCAAGAGACGGCAGTTTCCTTGCGACGAACGCAAGGAACTCGTCTATCTCCTTCTCCGAAAAGCGTCCGTCGGCGATGATATGCCCGGCGTACGGCTTCGGATCCGTCTTCGCCCGGAACTCGATCGCGGCATCGGCCACGGCCACCAGATCCTCCTTCGTGAAGAGCGCCTTCCCGTCGGCATCGTGGGTCTGCCGCCAGAGATGCCAAAGTGCAATCTCGTTGACCTCCGCATTGTTGTCGGGGAGCACGGAGATCACACCGTCGTAGTCCTCGGGGAAGCGCAGCACCTCGCCCATGCCCTGACGTCCGCCGGTGGAGCCGCCGTTGAAGTAGGCATGTCTGCAGGGCCGCCCATAGAACGCCGTCACGATCCGCTTCCCGTAAACCGTCATCAGATGCGTCGCGCGCCAGTGAAAATCGCGCAGGACGCCCTCTGCCCACGGGATTGACTTGTCATGGTACTTCTTGCTCGCCACGGTTGTGCCAAGGTCTGTCGTGACGGCGGCGGTGTCCATTGCAACATACATGTCCAAACCTGGAAGCGATCCAGCGCGACCGCTGTTGCCCTGTCCCCATAGCCGTCCGTCCCAGCGCTCCGGCAGCGGCAGCACCGCACGGCACTTTATGTCGCTGCCCTTCTCCGGCACAAGCGTGAAATCCACCCGCACGAACGCGCCGGTAACGGACACGTTCTCCTTCACTTCGGAACGCCACATCTCAAGTGGATCCTTACCTTTCGGGTCAGACTTCAGCCGAAGAGACACGTCCGTGACGGTGCAGATGCCGTCTGCAACCGCCCGAACCTTCGCGAACGCCGCCTCTATCGACGCCTGATCGGCGGATTGAGCGGAGACAGCAAACAGAACCGCCACCGCCATTGCCGCAGAAGCGGCCAGAAACTCTTTCCTTGTCATCTTCTTTCCTCCTTTTTCTAAAACTACCAACTAGCAACTACCACTAGCAACTAACCACTAATCACTAACCACTAACCACTAGCAACTAGCCACTAATCACTAACCACTAGCCACTAACCACCTCCCAATGTCCATTCTTATCCGCACCGACGCGCCGAATCTCCCCCGCCGTCTGAAGATCCTTCATCTTCCGTGCAATCCATCGAGGCGAAACCTGCAATATCTCAGATAGCTCAATCTTCGTAATGAACGGATCCGCCCTTATGTTCTGCTTTATCTGTTCAGAAAGGGAATCGGAATTTCGAGTGCACTGAACAGAACCATCTGCGTGATTTACAGTGCACTCTTTTCCAGATAACGAAATGAATCTATCGGCCTTCACTCCATATTTAACAATTTCAGCAACCCGTTTTTGCAAGAAATCCTCAATCTTGTGAAGCCGGTCAACCGGAAGATTGTAATACTTATGCCGCTTGAAGCGAAATCCCTTTAGCTTTTCAAGTCGCTTCATCATTCCTTGCGTAACACCACCGGAAAATCCAAGCCATCTCTCATACAAAGCGGGCATGATATGGCCGATGAACTTTCTCAAATCCGAAAACTCATCATGCCGTTGGCCGGGTCTATACAGGGCCAGAGAGAACAGTCCATAGCCATTGTCGAATATCGGCGCCGCGCACATCCAAAGCGTCTCATCGCTTGCGACACCCTGCATCTCAAGCGGTAGGAACTTCCGCTCGGCGTCATTCACAGAGACAACGCGCACGCCTTGCGGCTCAACCCACTCGAATCGCAGCAGCTCCCTGTCTCTATGCCTTAAAATCATGTCATTATTATACCACTATCATCCATCAAGCGCACGCAGATAACAGAAAAAGATTCGACTGCGTCCCAGAGCAACCAGCGAGGTCGCTCTGGGACGCAAGGCAAAAGATTATCGCATGATCTATGCAGTGAACCAATCGGTTGAGATGGCCGTGCCTTTCTTCCCGAAGCAGCTGCAAGGCCTCACGACAAAACGCCAGGCGATGGTCGCGCGCGGCGCGCCATCGTTGATCTTGAACGGTTTCGGCAATTCATCCTTCGCGAACACGCAGGTGACGGTCTTTGAGTCCTTCCGTTCTGGCAGGTAGAACTTCGGCGAGAAGACGCGCTTCACAAGATACGGACGCTCCACATCGAAGTCTCGCGCCTCGCAGGTCACCTCAAAGTCATAGGCGCGCGCGAGGCTGCCCTCCATCTTCCTCACGTTGGGGAACTCGACCACGACCTGATCGACCTCCTCCTTGCGGCGGTTCTTCCCGCGCCGCTCCGACACCTTCACCGTCGCGCCGAAGGCGAACTGCGGCACGGGAAGACGTCTGGATCTTTCCGCGTAGGAGCATCCATGCCCCGTGCCGTTCGACCACGGAACGACCCAATCCGCGCCAAGCGGCTGTTTGTCGGCGAGATCGTACCGCGCGAAGATGATCGCATCGTCATAGACGTCCATCGTCATCGCCGGCGCGCCGTCCGGCGCCCAAATGAAGTTCATCTGGGACGTCTTGGGATCCTCCACGCCAAACGTCCGAGAATTCTCCCGTCCGCCGTTGATGCTCGTATAGCGGAGCGAACCGGCGTTGACGCATGTGAACTCGCCCTGCCAGAGCGAACGCTCGTCGAGAATCGGCGCATGGGAGTGTCCGGTGATCGCCACCGCGTTCGGGAACTCCTTGAGCGCGGCGGTGATTGTGCCATCGTCGCCGCTCCACACGTAGGGGATCGTCCCCTTCGGATGCGGATGCTGCAGGTAGAAGAACGGCTTGGGTCCCTTCAGCTCGTCGGCATGGGCGCGGAGCCACTGCGGCGCGCCATCCACATGATAGGGACCGCGGCTCCAGCTGCCGCCGACGAACGTGTAGTCCTTGACGGTCTTCTTCCAGATCGGCTCCCACGGCTCCTTGAACAGCTCCTCCCAGAACGTCTTGCGGTTGTCGCCGAGCTGGATGGCATTGGCGTCCATCCATTCCTTGCTCTTCGTCTTACCTTCGGGATACGAATACTTGTGCCCACCGATGTCGTGGTTGCCGTAGATGAAGAGCTTTTCGACGGGTTTGCCGTCCGCGCCCTTGTTGTCCGGGAACACCTTGAACCACGTATCGGCCACGATGGCCAGCTGCGGCTTCACACCGCCATCCGCAAGATCGCCGGTAATGCACACGCCATCGACGCCGATGGAACGGAAATGCTCGAGCGCTAGCCGGAAACGCTGCGCGACCTCTTCGCTCGTCACGTGGATGTCGCTGACAATCCCGATCCGGAGCCGCCGTGTCCCCGTCGCCAATCCCACGCCTTGCGCAGCGGCCAGACCCCTCCCGGCAAGAGCGGCGAACGCCGCCCCGGCCCCAATGAAGTCACGCCTTGTCATGGACACGATTCCCTGATCTGTTACCGAATGGAAATCACCGTGCCGTTCTTGGTGACATGCAGCATCTGGTCAACGCTCAACACGCCCTTTGAGACGCGCACCTCATCGATGTAACCGTTGTAGCGCGAACCGATAGCGAAGCTGGACGTTCCGTAGTCGCCACATTCAAGCTCGCCCGTGAACGTCTTTGTCTCGCCAAGCTGTACGTAATCCCTATAGAATTTGCAAAGCGTATTTCCGTTTCCGTCTGGCTCGTAGGTGACGGCGACATGGTGCCAGTGGCCATCCGCAAAACTGACGGTGTCGTCTGGGTAGTAGAGCGGCTGGCTGCTGCCGTTGTTGTCCATAAGAACATAGAGGCTGCCGGATGTCTGATGATAGCCGACACCCCACAGGCGCTCGCCATCGGTGTCGGCGCCGTTTGCGTTGCCGTATCCACGCACAATGGTTGCCCACGCCTTGGCCTGACCCGGCGTCCCCTTCATGAAGAACTCGACCGTCATCGACTTCATGTCTCTTTCCAGAAGCACGTTGCGCTCAAAGAACAGCCTTTGGGCGGAAGTATCGGCAGACGTATCGCCCGAACCGTACGCGCCCGAGAAATACATCGAGGAAGCATTGGATTCGCGGAGCACATTGCCGTTCCCGTCTATCAATTTCCCGCCCGGAACACCGGGAACGGTCGGTGAATACACCATTGAAACCGTCGTGGCCGTTGACGATCCATCTGGAACAGCGGCATCACTCGGTTCAACGCTCAAATCGCCCTCAAAACCAATCCATTCTCGCGTCGAAGAGGCTGCAAGCTCCTCGCGCGCCGCCGCATCCAGCGCATTGCCCGTCATCAAGAACTCCTGAGGCGCCAACGCGCGCCGAGTAATGCGGAATTCGTCGATGGAGAGGTGATGCAACGCACTGGCGTTGTTTCCGCCCCAGCCATCGCCAATCTTGAGCGTGGCGTAACCGCTTTTCGTGCTGACACTGGACGCAAGCACGAAATTCTTGTGGACACGGACAAGCCTCCTGTCCACGTAGAAAGCAGCCGTCTGACGCGCACGATCGACAACAAGAGCGACATGATGCCATGCGCCGCCGACAATGTCGGCGATAGGCACGTAAGAATCATTCCACTTTGCGATTTCAGTCGTGATCCCGTCCTCATAATCGGCAAGAGACCCCTCCGAAGCGAGTCGGCAGTAAAGCCAAGAACCGGTTATGTATAGCTGAATCGTTCCAGCCCCCTTGGCGCCGGAATTTTCGACAAGAATATAGGACGTGCTTGTTGGCGTCGTGGGAACCTTGAGATAAAACTCCGCCGTGAAATCTCCAGCCGAAATAAGATGTTCGTTGTTGTTCTTTGAATAATCGTCGATGAGGACGTGCCTGGCCTTTTCTGGATAGGCGGGATTGTTGGTGTACGTCCAGCAACCAGTGTTGGCAATGGCGTTTGCGGCGAATATGCCGGCATGAAGCTCGTTGGAGACGACAGCTGACGCGCCTGTGTCAAGCCTCGGATAAACACCTGCGCTAATCGTGCTCAACGACAGGTTGATCAGCGCGGCATTCGTGGAACAGGCGCTGTTGTGGAAGATTGCCTGGCCAACTGTGCCAAAGAACTTGTCGGCCGAGAACTCGAACCAGTTGAACGGAAGATAAACGGCCGTGTCTGCATCGGAGGCGTGGGTGTCAATGCCTCCGACGCGCAGGAACTTCTCCGGTGGCAGCGCCTCGTCGGAAATGCGCACCTCGTCAATGCATCCGGGCCAATTGCCGTATGTGGCCGCATCGAAGCCACCGATGCAAAGTTTGCTGTTGTCGCCGCTACCGTAAACAAGCCCGTTGGACCAGGCAATGGACGTTATCAGCACATAATCGACGTACGCACGAACCGTAGAACCATCGTAGGTAATGGCAAGATGATGCCACTTGCCGTCCACAATGTTTGGGCCGCCGGCTGAGGGTGTTGGCGTGTAGAAATAACCGCTGCCGCCTCTTCCTGAACCGAGAGTTCCACCGTTAAAGTTGTTTGCCGAGTTATTGACGTCGGTCATGTGCACCATCAATCTGCCGTCCGTTTGCGCACGGATACCCCATGCCAGATCACCGGCCGTCGGTCCGTTGCGCATGACAACGATGCTGGACCAGCCATTCGCAAGCGTTTTTCCCTCTGGCATCTTGACCATACATTCTGCGGTTAAATGCGTACAATGCAATTCCGCGTTATCGTCAACGCAAATAATTGAAGCGGTTCGAGCACCCGTATCGTTAGAGGAACGTACCCACATGCAGCGGTTATCTTCTCCTCGCGCGCCAGTGACAGGATCGAACCAGGAGACGCACGATGGCGTTCCGTTCGTCCAAAGCGGCATATAGTTACCAGAGTCCTGAAGTCTGAATGCGGTGCCCGTAATCTGGTATGCCCGGCCTTTCAATGATTCTGGGTCGACCGAATTTACAACGGCATACACCTCTTCGCCGCCCTGCATGGCTGTTCCATTCGCCCCTTCGTTGAAGTGGTACCAGGCGACCGTCTTTGCCTGAAGGCTGAATAGGCTGGCGGCAATCGCGGCAACCGCGATCAATAACTGCATTTTCGACTGTCTCACGTTGACCTCCTTCAGGATGTTTTTTTTTCAGATGTGATTTTTGAAGCTCTTTTCCCCTGTTGCGGATTATTATACCATAAACGAACGCTGCCGTTTCTATAGCCCTACACTCGCAGAAAGATTTTGTGCCGGTAGAGGAAGAACAGCACAAGCCACCGGAGAAGGACGAAGCTCACCTCCATCAGCAAAAATCCCCACACCTCGGGCAGAAGCCCCGCCACGCCACCGAACACCTTCCGCCCGAACGTCGGGAAGCTCCACGCCCACTGGAGCAGATAGATCGTGATGGCGTTCATGCCAATGACCTTGAAGAAGAAACACCACCTCGTCCAGCCGCGCACATCGACAATCCAATACAGCGCCCCCAGCATCGCGAACGAGATGCCGCCCGTCAGCAGGATGTAGGTGGGGCTCCAGATCGACTTGATGCACGGGCAGCCGGTCAGATACACAAGGCCCGCGCCGGCAAACGCCGCCGCCGACCAAATGAACAGGTTCGCCGTCTTGCGGTTCCCCGAAACGTCTTCCCTCTCCAGGACCTGCCTGGCAAAGACGCCGAGATAGGCGGACGAAATGCAGCCGAACATCTGGAAGAATCCCTCGGGGCCATATTTGTCCGGCACGCGACCGCCCAGCCATTTGTCGAACGTCAGCAGAAAGTTGCCGTCGCCCCACGGATTGTGTCCGGGCGAGAAGACAAACGGCAAGAACTGCGCGGCCGCCCAGTAGCCCAGGAAGCAAGCCGCCGCGAAAATCCAGCTGCCCTTCTTTCCGAAGTACAGCGTGCCCAGCGCGGCGACTGCCCAGCCGAAGCCGATACGGCCCAGGATCGAATTGAAGCGTACGTGGGCGAAGTCGAAACTCAGCAGTCCGAACAGAACCGCACCCAACACGAACAGGGTCGCAAAACGCCGCAGGATGTCTAAGGTGATGCGCCACCTCGGCAATCCGCGTGCCCTTCGGCTCGCAAGCGAGAACGGCCACGAAGCACCGGCGAGAAACAGGAACAGCGGAAATATGAGGTCGTGGTGGTGGAAGCCAATCCAGTCCACATGCGTCATCTGGACGGCAAGGAAATCCGTGACCGGAGAGGGCAACGCCTTGGCAAGTGCAATGACCACGCCCGCCCCGCCCGTGATCCAGAGCATGTCATAGCCACGCAGAACGTCTATGGCGAGAACTCTTTTCATCGTGAGACCTCAAAATCCTTTCATTACGCTCTCGGCACGACGGATGTAGGCATCCTGCTCGGTGCGCGAGAGGTCGTTCCAGCGGACGTTCCATCCGCACACGCGCACCTGCAGGTTCTCGTACTTCTCAGGATGCGCCTGCGCATCCTTCAGCTCCTCCGCGCTGAAGACGGTGAACTGGATCACGCTGCCGCCGTTCCTGTGGAAGATCTGAACGAGCGTACGCATCGCCCGAAGGCCCTTCTCGCCAGAGCAGACGGACGGATGCAGCATCATGTCGAGCGGATAGTCAGCGGGCAGCTTCGTCACGTCGGACGCGGCAAGCGTATTGACGAGCGCCGTCGCGCCCTCCGTATCCACACCCATCGTCGGCGAGAGGTTCTTGCTCATCTCTTCGCCGGCCTTGCGCCCGTCCGGCGTCGCGCCCGTCTTGGCCCCGAGGTGGATGTACTGCCGCGCGCAGTGGCCGGACGCGAAGAACACGCCGCCCCGCGAATTGGGCTTGCCGTTGAGCTGGGCCGCGTACGTATCGATCAGCTCCGCGCCCAGCGCGTTCGCCTCCGGATCGTTGTTGCCCCATTTGCGCTTCGAGCGCAGCATCCGAAGACGCAACGGCTCATGCCCCTTCCAGTTCGCCGCCATCACTTTACCCAGTTCGGCAAGGGACATCTCCCGCTTCTCGAAAACGATTTCCTTGACGGCCAGCAACGCATCGACCGCCGTGCCGAGACCCGTGGCGAGGATGGACGAATTGTTTCCGCGCGGGCATCCGTTTGCGAAGCCGTCCCGGCGCGTCTTGAGCGCGTGCTCGGTGGAGAGCGTCATCAGGTTCGCGGGGTTGACCTCCGGCAGCACCTTCTCGAACTCAAAGGCGACCTTCCGGCACCGGTCGGTCACGTCGGCGAGGCGCCGGAGATATTCAGCCTTGAATGCGGCAAAGTCTCGGTAGGGCGCGTTATCCTTAACGCGCCGTTCGCCCGAACTTGCGGCGGCTTGAGGACAAGCCGCCCTACCATTCCTCGTTCCCCGTTCCCCATTCCCTGTTCCCCGTTCCCCATCCCCCGCGCATTCCGCGAGCATCTTTTCGATTGGCTTCAGGAAGTTGATGTGCCCCACGCCCGTACCGTTGACGCTGTCGCGGAGACCGAACTCGTAGCAGCCGCGCACAACCATCGTGCGGCAATCCTCGTCGCTCGCGCCAGACCATTTCTTGAGCGCACGCGCGGTCGGCTCCTCGCCGATGAAGGAAATGGAGCGATGGCGGCGCGCCATGTCGAGCATCTTGTCCCACGCCCAGTCCGGCGTATTCGGCGCGACCTTCACGAGGAACTTCGGCGTGGTGAGCGCACACGCGTCCATCACCTCGAGGATGATTTTCGAGACGTGGTTGAACGCGCTCGTACCGTCCGGATTCGTGCCGCCGAATCCGACGGGCTGGTTCCAGTAGTTCGAGACGGACCCCCACTGCCAGAGGAAATGTTTCAACTGCTCCCGGAACTCGGTTTCCGTCGTGCGTCCGGCGGCAAGATCGGCTTCGTAGTACGGCGTGAGAAACACGTCCAGCTCCGTGAGAGACCGGCACTGGATGCCATCCAGGTGTTCCGAATAGAAGAAGTAGAGCCACACGAACATCATCACGTCATACGCCGTCTGCGGCGGTCCCTTGCGCAAACGCTCCAGGCAGGCGATTTCTTTTTTCAACCGTCCCCCGTTCCCCGTTCCCCGTTCCCTCTTCCTTCCTTGCGCGATGAAGCGGTCGAGACCCGCAAGCATCGCATCCATGGCAATCGCGAGTCCCTCGTAGAACGGATCATCCTTCACGGCATACTTCGCCAACCGCGCCTTCAGACCCGGGAAGCCGAGCTTCAGGATGACGCGCCAGTCGGGGACGGAGTGGTCGAAGTCCTGCCACATGTTCCAATCGCCGGCGGCATTGCCCGCCCCCCATTCCTTCCGCACCCATTCGGGAAGCATCTTGGCGTTGACTTCCGCCGCGCGCTTGCGCTTCGTCTCGGCCCAAATCGGAAGCGACAGCCGATTCCAGACGGCGATCGCGGGGAACCAGTCGAACGGCGACACGTCAATGGACTGTTCGCGCACCTGTGCGGCAAAGCATTTCGCCTTCGTGATGCGCCACGATTCGCCAGCCGCCTTGCCCTGCTCGGCGATTTCCGCCAATCGCTTTGCAAGATCCTCCTGTCCCAGCCCCGTCGTCTTATCCGTCACATCCTGACGGAACTTGCGTCGCAGATAGGTATCGGTGTCCGTGATGTCCGCGACGTAGGGATCCCACCACGTCGTGTCGAGATAGCTCTTCTGCTTCGATCTGGACGCGGTCATGGCATCTCCTCTTTCGGCGGCATCGTATCCTTCAGACCAAGCGCAAGGTATTTCGATCGGGCGTAGTCATAGTATTCAAGGTTGACGATCGACGATTCGGGGATGCCAATCGAATGGAGGTAGCGGTGACGGGCGGCGAGATCGTCTCCATCCGTACACCCCGGCACCGCGAGGCAGCGCACCTCCATCTTCGCCTTCGCCGCCACCAGCCGTTCGAGGTTCTTTCGGACGACCTTGTTGGAGACCCCCGTGTACTTCACATGCAGCGCGTCATCATCCGCCTTGTAGTCGGGCAGCCACATGTCGGTCACGGGCAGCAAGGCCTTAAGGGCGGCGGGCGGTGCGTAGAGCGACGTATCGAGACAGGTGTGGAGCCCAGCCGCCTTGAACGCCTTGAAGAGTTCCGCCGCCCATTCCCAGAAAAAGAGCGGTTCGCCGCCAGAAAGCGTCACGCCGCCGCCCGACTCGTCGTAGAACGGCTTGTCCTCTAACGCCTTGGCGACGATCTCGTCGATCGTCATCGGCTTGCCGTAGAGCTTCAGCGCCCGCGTCGGACACGTCGCCTCATCCATTGTGCACTTCGCGCAATGCTTGCAGAGATGCTGGAAACGCGCCCACTGCGCTTCTGTCTGGATGGATTCGGGATTGTGGCACCAGATGCACTTCAAGGGACAGCCCTTCACGAAGAACGTCGTGCGGACTCCCGGTCCGTCGTAGATGGCCATCCGCTTCGTATCGAGCATCAGCGGCGTCTTCAGGGCACGGCCGCCCACGGTCACGGCCGCGACGAGACGCGGACCTCCCACCGCAAACGCGGCCGATGCCACCAAGAATTCCTTGCGCGTCATTCCCGATCCTCCGTTGCAACCATCACCAGACAAGAGCATCAACCTCCTACTTGATGCCGCCCGATCCTTCCGGGAACGGCACGGGGGTGCACGGCGTGCAGAGTTCACCGTTCTCGCAAATCGCCATCTGAACGGCCTTTGTGTACTTGTCGGCCTTCACGCCAATCCGTGCGACAATCCGGTTGGTTCCCTTTCGTACGGGAATCCGCATGCGGGATCTTCCGACCGGCAGTTTGGCGCCGTTCAGGAACACGGCGGCCTTGCCGTCGCACACGGCAATGTTGGTCAGCATCTCCACATTCGCCCCGGCGTCCGCCGCAAACTGAAACGCGAAAACCGTTGCACCGGCCGGCGTGGCGGCCGCCGTCTCGGCCTTTGACATGCTACGGCCACCCGGCGTCACGAGATACCATGCACCAGAAGGATTGGCCGGAGGCGAAAGCCACTTCACGTCATCGCCCAACGGCGACAGCGGCCCCGTCTCCGCCGACAGCGCCATCAGCTTCCCGTCGTCAATCGTGGCCGCCGGCACGATCCCCGTCCAGCGCACAACGTCGCGCGGCGTCATTCTCTTCGGGACCTCCACCGTGGAAACCGTCCACAGGCGCGCCCGTTCATCGCCCTGCGAGAAGTCAAGGGAGGCGGCGTACAGTTCGCTTCCCGACGGATACACCATCTTCTCCGCCGCCCCACCATCGATCACGCGTTCGACACTCGAGCCCGCATCGACGGAGGTAATGAGGAACGTCCGGCGACGGTCGCTGAACTCAGGCGGCAGATGCACCACGCCGTAAACATCGCGCAACGCCACGGCGGAGCCATTCCGGAACGTCACCGTCACCTTGCGCGCGGCAAGGTCCGGGACGACCTTCAGCGCCAGACCCGGCAGCTTTTCGCACATTCCATCCGCTCCGGCAAGCCCAACCTTCGCCACAGTGTGTCGCGAAGCGTCATGCGGAAGCGTCCACGTGCCGTTCGCGCCGCGCGCAAGCGGCTTGCCGCCACATTCGACGCCTGACGGCTCCTTTGAAAACGAGAGGGAAAGCGGTATCCCGTCACCCAACGCGGCCGGATCGAAACGGCGCACCACAAACACGGCGCGGCTTCCCGTCGCCGCCTGCCGCGCCACCGAACCGTTCAGCGCCGAATAGCGGTATGCCCCATATTCGTAGTCGTTCAGCTGCACCCAGTCGTCGCGCACACAGTGTTTCTTCAGCCACGCCTGCTGCTTGGCGTTCCCCGCATCGTCGCACCAGGAATGCGTTCCAAGGGTGATTCTGGGGGCTCGCGGTGACCGGGCCGCAACCGCCATCTGGGCCTTGAGCCCGGCTTGGAACCTGTCGTAGTTCGGATTCTTGTCATCGGCGGAAAAGCGGTTTGCCGGATACAGAAGATCGTCCGGGACGCCCACATCGGCGATGGGATTGTCGCCCGACACCCAAAGTCCGCACTCGGGGAGCATCTTCACGGCCAACGACTTGATCCGGCTATCCATCCACCTGTTCTGGTACCAGCCATACGGCGAGGCATACGAGACCACGGAATGGTCCGTATCGCACTCCAGATCGATCCGGCAGCGGAGGAACTGGGCGAACATCGCCTCCGGCGAGAGATCAAGGACGAACGGATGCGTCACCGTGTGGTTGCCGATGGCGTGACCGCGACGGATCAACTCCCGGATCCCCGCGATACGGAAACTCTGCGGGGCCTCGCGTCTCGTCCCGCTCACGATGTAGAACGCACCCTTGACGCCGATCTGCTCCAACATGGCGGCCTTGGCGAGATGGCGCGGATTCGTGTCGTCCCAGCGCGTGCCGAACGAACACGCCGCGCCGCCGGGCAGCGATGCGATAACGGCTTGTGCGGCCGCGGCATCCGCCGGCGTCGCGAAGGTGGCCGTCACGGTCTGCGTGTATTCCGGGAATCCGAGGGGATTCTCCGCGAAGCATGCCGCCCCTGCAACCATCATCGTTCCGAGGGCAGCGAGCGCTTGGCGTTTGAAGGGTCTCTTCATCGTCTTTCCCGAATCGTCACTGGCATTTCGCGCAATCGACGGGACGCATCTTCACGAGCTTGGTCGCGTGCGCCGGCACCGTCACCGCGTAGAAGCCGGAATGCTTCCCCTCGCACTTCTGACGCCAAAGATCCTTCACCCAGCATTCGCCTTCCAGCCCCAGCTCCGCAAACGACACCTTGATCTCACGCGCGAAGGGATAGCGGTTGACGAGCGCCACAGCCGTGAAGCCCTTGGTGAGCGGACGCGTCCAGACGCTCTCCGCATCCGTGTGCCGGATGCGCCGTGCCGTCCGTCCGAGACGGTCCTGGCTCACTGCGATCACTTCGTCATTGGCGAGAATGCTCTTCGTGAAGCCGTCCAGCCCCGTGAGATCGCAGCCGATCAGCAGCGGCGAACCGAGCATCGCCCAAAGCGAAATGTGCGTGTACTGCTCGTTCGGGGTCAGGTAGGTCGGATGATCGCTGCCGAAGGAATACTGCTGGCCGACGATCAGCATGTCCGGATCGGCCCACCAGCCAGGGCGGTTGTACTTCCAGTGTTCGGCACCGATGCGCCCTTCGACGGCCAGCTCCATCCACACCCAGGAATCCTTCAGGTCGCCCCAGCTGCGCCAGCACTGTCCGCCGACCTTGTCGCCCCACTGCTCGGTATGCGCCATGCCGTACTGGCAGAAGGAATAGAGAATATCGCGATTCTGCTTCTTCAGGCATTCGCCCATGAGACGGTACGGTTTGATGTAAGCCTCGCGGACCGACAGATCTTCCATGGTATCGTTAGCGAAATGATCGCGCCCCGTCTCCTTCTTGAAGATGTCACGATAGCTGCACCAGTCGTACTTGATGTAGTCGAAGCCCCATTCGGCCCAACGCTCAGCATCCTGAAGTTCATGCCCATAGCTGCCCTCGCACTTGCCGCACGTGAGCGGACCCGGCGAAGAGTAGAGCCCCGCCTTCAGCCCGAGCGAATGGATGTAGTCCGTCAGTCCCTTCATGTCCGGGAACGAACGGTTCGAAAGGATCCGCCCCTGCGCGTCACGGGCCGGACCAATCACGTCCTCGCGACCGCCGAAGTCGTTCTTGCGCATCTCCACGCGCGGGCAACCGGAATTGTTCATCTCCCACCAGTCATCGAGGTTGACATAAGCCCAGCCATGGTCCGCAAGACCGGAATCGTCCAGCGCCTTGGCCGCCGCCTTGGCCTTCTCCGCCGTCAGACGGTAGCAGAGCGTGTTCCAGCTGTTCCAGCCCATCGGGGGCGTCAGCGCGATCGTGTCGCCGACGGCGAGACGGATCGTGCGCGTCGCCTTGCCCTTCGCGTTCTCGGCCGTCACTTCGATGTCGTAGTCGCCGGGCTTATCGGGCGCCACGCCGCGCAGCACGCCCTTCTCGTCCAACGTCACGCCCGTCGGCAACCCCTTCGCGGAGAACCGCATCGGACGCACACCCGAAGTCGCCACACGGAAGATGACCGGATGCCCCGGCCGCACACCCCAGATGTCCGCGCCGTTGATGGACGGCTCGGGCTTCTCCGGCGGCGTGAGGATGCCGAGCTGCATCGTCAGCGCCGGATCGTTCACGGCTTCGAGAATCGCCCCCTTCTCGTAGGCGAAACGCGCATCGAGCCAGTCCCCATGCGCCGAATCGAAGGCCGTCCACGCCGTACCGCCCGTTGTCTCCAGAACAATCTCTTTCGCCCCCGTGAGATCGACATGCACGGCGACGGGCTTCTGCCCAAGCTTCAGGTCGCCGGATTTCCACACGACGCGCCCGTCGGCCCAGACCTTGAAGCTGGCCGTCGGCTTGCCGTAGCTCTTGCCGGGATTGATGTCCTTCGCCTCGTCGTCAATGGCCACGAGTGCGTCAAACGCCGTCACCTTCCCGTTCGCGCGGAAGAGAATCCCGCTCTCGGCGCGTGTCCCGAAGCCCCGCTCATACGTCTTGCCGCCGACCGTGAGCGCGCGTCCGCCCGCAGACTTCTTCGCCTGCATCCGCTTGCCCAGTCCGCACGTGGCACCCGAGAGGTCGAACGTATCCACGTAGGCGACACCCGGCGCCTCGGCCCCCGACTCCCACAGCATGCATCCGCTGATCGCCAGCAGCGCCAGCGCCAACAGGATCTTTCCGCAAAGCCACGCACCGACATTTCTTTTCGTTGCCATTTCGTACTCCTTTATTCTTTAATGAACGGTAGAAATTATATCACAAAACATTGTGGTATAACCGAAGCGTGGCGATTTCGCCCGCCCGCCGCTTCCCAAAGACCAAAATCCAACTTCCAACTCTCAACCCGGATCGTGGCCCGTCCGTTTTAAGTCCGTTGCCCGTCCGTATCTTGTCCGTGTGGAGAAATGAAAACGATCTACCGCCAACTTCATGTGCATCAACCGCGCATATCAAATTCGGTAAAAACTATACTGACATGCGTTATGCAATTTGGTATAATACGCGGCATTGAAAAAAAGGAGGAATCTCATGGCACCTTTCAAATACGGCATGATCGTAGATGGTGAGAACTATTGCCCACGGCCCGAGCTGGCGCGGCAATTCTCAAAACTGGTCGCGGCGGGTCTCAATGTAGTTGTCCAGGGCGAACGCCGCATGGGGAAGACCTCGTTCGTCCGCGAAACAATCCGGGCAATGCGCGGAATGGAGCTTGTGTACATCGATCTCTATTGCGTGAAGAGCATTGAAGAGTTCTGCCGCCGCGCGGTCGCCGCCGTCGCGGACCTCGACCGAAGCGCGGGATTCCTACGACGGACGGCACAGCTGATCGCAAACCTGCGCCCAGTCCTGACGATCGACCGGGATACGGGCGTGCCGCAGCTGACGGTTGATTCAAAGTCGGCGAACAGCGTTGCTTCGCTCGAAGATGTCATGGACATGATCTCCGTACATTCCAGGAAACGCCGCCTTTGCGTCGTGTTCGACGAATTCCAGGATGTTCTGGAATTGGCCGATTCCGACGTCCTTCTGGCACGGCTCCGCGCAAAGATCCAGTTCCAGAACAAGATTCCGCATATCTTCCTCGGAAGCGTCCGAAACAGAATGCACGAGATATTCGATTCGCCGAAAAGCCCATTCTTCAAGTCCGCAACTTCATTTAGCGTCGGTTCCATCGCTGCGGACGATTTCAAGCACTTCCTGACGGAACGCTTTAAAGTGGCCCGCCGCAAAGTCTCAGATGCCGCGCTTGACCGCATTCTTGCGATTTCGGACGGAATCTCCGGCGACGTGCAGGAGCTGTGCGAGACGATCTGGCTCGCAACGGACACGGGGGCTGCGATTGGCGATGCGGAAATCAACGCCGGACTCCGGCTCGTCTTTGCCCGCGAAGAAAAAGCGTTTGGCCCCACGCTCTCGCGCCTCACGTCCATTCAGGCGGCGGTGCTGAAGGGACTCGCCCGCTCGACGGACATCAAGCCGTTTTCCGGAGAATTCATGTCCGAATGCGGCATACGCAACGTCGGCACCGTCACGCGTGCACTTTCGCGCCTTTCATCGGACGAAATCATATACGAATACGCCGGATCATGGCACTTCACCAATCCGTTCTTCAGGGAATGGCTCAAGACGACCTGACGCTCTCGCATCCATTCACAATGACGTATTCTGCTTGCCCTCATACACGTAGGTGCCTCCCTCAACCACCTCGGCAAGAAGTGTTTCCGCCGCCGCAGAAGCTCCGGCGGACAAGTCGCCTTCTCATCCCTCGACAAATCC
>CACZCD010000015.1 GCA_902779565.1 uncultured bacterium
CCAATCACGCACGCCTTCGTATCCGTCGCGCGCGCCAACGCCTTCTCAATCATTTCCTTGGACATTACTTCTTAACTCCCTCAAGACGCTCGATTTTGGCGTAGGTGAAACGGACCTTACCGGGAGTCTCGCCGTTGAGGAGCAGCGCGTATGTGCAGGCCGCCGCCGGCTTCTCGAACTCGACCACGTAGCGCAGCAGACCGGAATCGCCCGGCACCGTGTACATCCGCTTCGCGGCGTCCTTCAGCGCCTTGACCTGTCCGCGCCCCGGGGTGGGCTTCAGGTTGCGAAGCGCCACCGACCAGCACGGCCGCTTCTCCTGGATGGTCTGCATGTCAAACGTGAGCATGAAGCGCGCGCCGGCGGGGCCTTCCCACACGCCATCGGGGAAGTGAAGCATCGCCGGTCCTTTCTTGACCTCGAAGAAGCCGTCCTTCGCGGGCGACTTCACAGTGCTCTTGGATCCGCAACGGAAGACGCAATCCGTCGCCGGATTTTCGGTCTTCCACACGAGCTTGCGCGAAACGGCCTGCGCGGGGGCGGTGAACTCCTTGACGATCTCCGCACCCTCGCCGCCGAGGCTGTTGCGCGGCGCAATGGTCGCGCGATATTCGCGGCCGGGATCGAAGTACGTGGCGTCGAACGCACACGAAAGCGTCTCGGGGCGTTCGAACTCGCGCAGGTAGAACTCGCCGAAGATGAACTTGCGCGTGAAAGTCGCCCACGCGCCCGATGCGTCCTTGCGCGAAAGCTCGATGCGGTAGGCGAACGGACGCGCCTTTGCGCCGGCGGCGCACGGGAACGTCACCGCGAGAGTGGAGAACGGCGTGGCGTCGGGGACGAACGTGACCTTCTCGGCCGCGCCCGGCGCAAACGCGGGAACCGGCAGCGCCGCGCGATACGCTTCAAGGCGGTACGGCGCAGAGGCGGGATCGTACGGCCACGGGATCATCCACGGAGAATCCTCCTTGCGGTCGCGCACGTCGAAACGGCGGAACACGAGCCTGTTGGAATACACGTCGATCACGAGCGCGCCGTAGTTCTGCATCCGCTTCACCGGACCGCCGCCCGGAAGCCCAAGCCCCCAGTTCTGCAGGCATCCCACGCTCACGGAGGTGAACTCGCCCTGCCAGATCGAGCGCGCCTCCTGCAGCGAGCCGTGCGTGTGGCCGGAAAGGTTCACCACCTGCGGGTATTTGTTGAAGATGCGGCGCTCCAGCTGCGAACCGCCGCCGGCGCGCGTGGTCTTCTCCGGCGGCACGTGCGTGAATACGAACACCGGCTTGCCGGGATATTTCTTGACGGCATCATCAACCATCTTCTCGAAGAGCGCCTCGTCGAACTTCTTGCAGAAGCCGCTCTGCGGGATGGCAACGTAGGGGAAGCCGTTCACCTCGCCCGTGGTGTACAGGTCGTGCGGGATCTTGAGGAGCCGCTTCATGTCGGCGGCGGCGTCCATGTCGGAGGCGAAATCGTGCAGCTTGCCGGGCTTGTAGAAGAGAAAGTCGTGCCCGGCATACACAAACAGCTCCTTCGGGCGCTTCTCGGCCGGTACGCCGGCGTACGCCTCCTCCACCGACTCGCGGTAGGCGACGTAGCCGGTGGGGTAATGGTGGTCGGCAATGTCGCCCACGTTGGCGATCATGTCGACGGAAAGCGAACGGAAGAGCTCATAAGCCTGCTTGACGCGATCGCAGCTCTCCTTTGTCTTGCCGATGTGCGTATCGGTGATCGCACCAATCCGGAGAAGCGGACGATCTGTCTCTGCCGACAGCGGCAAGGCGGGCGACAACGCCGCCGCTCCCAGCGTGCCGGCGAACATCCTACGGGTGACTAAAGTTTTCATGCCGCAGATTATACCACAAAATCACGGCACGAAAACAACGTCATCAAAAGCGGCACCCTTCGTGCTTCAAGCGCGAGGAGAGCTTGCCGTAATCGACATCCTGAACGGCGCACTTCGCCCGGATCGCCTGCGCCGCCGCCGTACCGGACACCTGACCGAGCACGAAGAACACCGGCTCCATGCGGATGGAGCCGAACGCCATGTGCGACGACGACAGGCACACCGGCACGAACAGGTTTGCGCACTCCCCCCGCTTCGGCACGATGGCGCCATAGTCGATCGGGTATGGCGCGAACCGCTCGAACGGCTTGCCGGAGGTTGGCGTGTTCTTGTTGTAGTCCTCGATGTTGCCCTCGTTCTTCACGAACCCCTTCTCATCGACATAGCGGCGGACGTTGTGCGAATCCATGCCGTAGGCGCCGAGCGCGATCGGATGCGGCACCACACGTTCTCCCCGGCACTCATGCTCGGTCATCACATACTCGCCCACCAGACGGCGCGCCTCGCGCACATAGAGCTGGTTCTGCCAGCCGTCGCCGCGCTCACCCACAAACTCGTCCTTGCACGTGCCCCAGCGCGAAACCTCCTTGCGGATCTTCTCCGGTACGCGCGGATGGTTCGCGAGCGTCCACATCAGCCCTTGCTGGTACTTGAGGTGCGCATCCTCGATCTGGGCGCGCTCGGCGTAGGTCGCCTCGGGATAGCTCCAGTTCTGACCGATGAAGTCCGTGGAGCAGCCCGTGCGGTTGTTGGTGTCGGTCTTGCGGTTCGGCATCGGCGAATTGATCCACGGCAGACCGTCGCGGTCGAGCGGACCCGCCTCCAGATTCCGCAGCAACAGTTCGTAATCAAGCTCACGGTAACCCGCCGGCTTCTTGAACGGGATGCGGTTGCGCGGATCGTCCGTCAGGCACATGCGGAAGCAGTAGGCCTGCACGCGCCGGTCGCCCGTGCCGTCCGGCTCCGGGCAGTCCCGCTCGACGCCCGGCAGAAGACCGCTCGAGGGATCGCCCTTCTTCACGTAGGGATCCACGCCGTTCTGCATCTGGTGATTCTTCATCAGCGCGCGCTGGTGACCACTGATCGTCTCGCCATAGACACTGTTCGACTCACGCCCGACCGTGTAGGTGACGCCCGCCGCCGCCATGAGGTCGCCCTCGTAGGAGGCGTCGATGAACATCTTCGCCGCAAAGCGCTTTCCGCTTTCCGTGCGGATCGCCACGATCCGTCCGTCCTTCATCTCCACGCCACCCGGTCCACGGTCAAGGCGTTCATGGCGGTGGATGACGAGCGCCCAGTCCTTCTCCCAGAACTCCAGCACCTTCAGCGCGGCGCTCGGCTCGAACGTCCACATCGAATCCTCTTTGCGTTCCCAGCAGCTCTGGCCGCGCGGCTTGTATTCGTCGCGCGTCTGGAACTTCCAGGCGTCCGGTTTCTCGTAGTAGGCCTTGATGTCCTGATAGAACTTGCGCGCGAGTCCGCCGAACGCCGCCTTGTTGCCGATGTCCGTCTGACCGAGCCCGCCGGTCGTGAGGCCGCCGATGCGTCCCGTCGGTTCGAGGAGGATTGGCTCCAGCCCCATCTTCCGAGCCTGCACCGCCGCCGCGATCGCCGCCGGACTGCTCCCGTAGATGACGATGTCGCACATCGTCTCCGTGTGCGTGCCCAGATTGAGACATCCGGCCAGAACACCCACCGCCGTGCCGACAACCAGACCCAGATTCCTTTTCATCCTTCGTCCTCCTTTTAGAATGTACTGATTATACCATAAACGGCGCGCGATTACCGAAGAAGGCAATCTCGCGCCGTTGGACAAGACAACTCCGCGAAGTGGCGCGCGGCAATACGATATCAGGTCTTGTGGCGGTAGGTGATCCGGCCTTTGTTGAGATCGTACGGAGAAATCTCCACCGTCACCTTGTCGCCGATGGCGATCTTGATGAAGAACTTCCGCATCTTGCCGGAGATGTGCGCGAGAATCTCGTGACCGTTCTCGAGGCGAACCGTGTACATGGTGGCTGGGAGGACCTTCACAACGGTCCCCATCACCTCAATCGCCTTGTCGTCTGCACTCGCCATTCGTGTTTGCAAAACCCTCAAGATTGGCTCGGGCGGCTGGATTCGAACCAGCGACCAATTGATTAACAGTCAACTGCGCTACCACTGCGCCACGCCCGAACAGTCTATAGGTCAAAAAACGGCGCGTAGTATATCAGATTCGCCCCCTCGGCGCAAGGGGGCAATTTCACTTTTTTGACTTTGGGGAAGCGGCAGGAGAAGCGAGCCTCAGACGAGGCGGTTGTTTGCGTCCAGCACGCCGATGCGCGGCGTGAAGGAGCGCGCCTCCTCTTCGGGCATCTGCGCCCAGGTCATGACGATCAGCCGATCGCCCACCTTGCCCTTATGTGCGGCGGCGCCGTTGAGGCAGCAGACGCCGGAGCCGCGCGGTCCGCGGATGGCGTACGTCTCGAAGCGCTCGCCGTTGTCCACGTTCGCCACCAGAAGCTTCTCGTAGTTCAGGATGCCCACGGCATCCATCAGATCCTCATCCAGCGTGAGCGAACCCGTGTAGTCGAGTTTCGACTCCGTGACGACGATGCGATGCAACTTCGACTTGAGCAGCGTGACCGTCATTTCAGGCGTTCCTTCACCATCTCGGCCGTAATGCGCACCTTGGCACCGGTCTCGCCGCCCGGCGCCTCGTACATCACATCCGTCATCACGCGCTCCATGGCCGCCCGGAGTCCGCGCGCGCCCGTCTTGCGGGCGATGGCATCCTTGGCCAACTCCCGGAGCGCCTCGTCATCGAACGAAAGCTCCACGCCATCCATCGCCAGAAGCTTCTGGTACTGCCGCACCAGACAGTTCTTCGGCTCCGTGAGCACCCGCACGAGCTGGTCTTCCGTCAGTTCCTTCATCGCCGTAATCACCGGCAGACGGCCCGTGAACTCGGGAATCAGACCGAACTTGACGAGATCTTCAGGGCGAACGTCGAGCGCCGCCACATCCTCGTGCGGTGCGACCGTCTCCTTTTCATCCGCGCCGTAACCGATCGTGCGCCGCCCCGTGCGCTCGCCGATGATCCGGTCGAGCCCCACGAACGCACCGCCGCAGATGAAGAGGATGTTCGAGGTGTCCACCTCAATGTATTCCTGATCCGGATGCTTGCGCCCACCTTTCGGCGGAATGCGGCAGATCGTCCCCTCAATGATCTTCAACAGGGCCTGCTGCACGCCTTCGCCCGAGACATCGCGCGTGATGGAGACGTTGTCCGTCTTCGAGGCGATCTTGTCGATCTCATCCACGTAGATGATGCCACGCTTCGCCAGCTCCACA
The DNA here is from genome assembly GCA_902779565.1 of uncultured bacterium. GTDB lineage: Bacteria > Verrucomicrobiota > Kiritimatiellia > RFP12 > UBA1067 > UBA1731. Next base: position 5,183 of record CACZCD010000015.1, read on the forward strand.
TCGCCGCCGGCGTTCTGGAGGAGGTAACGCACGAGGTTCTCCACATCCTCGCCCACATAGCCCGCCTCGGTGAGCGTGGTCGCATCGCCGATCGCGTACGGCACCTTCAGCATCCGCGCCAGGGTCTTCGCGAAGAGCGTCTTGCCCGTGCCCGTGGGACCGATCAGCAGGATGTTCGACTTCTCGATCTCCACGTCATCGAACGCCGAATCCGCCGCCGGCTTCTTTGTGCTGACGCTCCCCTTCTTCGCCGCATCCTGTTCCTTCTGCTCCAGACGACGATAATGGTTGTGGACGGCCACCGAAAGGATCTTCTTCGTCTCGTCATGCCCGATCACATAGCTGTCGAGGAACGCCTTGATCTCCTTGGGCGCCGGCACGGGGCCGAGCGCCGGAAGTTTCTTCTTCTTATCGCCCTCTTCCTCTTCGAAGGCCTTTTCGGCCTCCGCGACGGCGTCTGAGACGTGCTTGGCGCAGTCGGCGCAGATGTTGGCCTCGTTCGGACCCGGAAACACCAGCGTCTCGCGGGAATTGCGCCCGCAGAAGCTGCAGTAGATAACCTTCGGTTTCATCTCAAGGATCCGCCGTCACTTCTTCTGGGAGACGACACGGTCGATGAGACCGTACGCCGCCGCCTCCTCGGCACTCATGAAGTAGTCGCGATCCGTGTCGCGGACGACATCCTCGTAGGATTTGCCGGAATGGTCGGCGAGGATATGGTTCAGACGCTCCTTGAGGCGCAGGATCTCCTTCGCCGTGATCTCGATGTCCGAGGCCTTCCCCTCGGCACCGCCCCATGGCTGGTGGATCATGATGCGCGCGTTCGGGAGGGCAAAACGCTTACCCTTTGCGCCCGCCGTCAGCAGCACCGCGCCCATGGAGGCCGCCTGACCGATGCAGTAGGTCGCCACCGGACACGAGATGAACTGCATCGTGTCGTAGATCGCGAGCCCCGCCGTCACGCTCCCGCCGGGCGAGTTGATGTACATGTTGATGGTCTTCTTCGCGTCCTGCGACTGCAGGAAGAGCAGCTGCGCCACGATGAGATTGGCGCTTTCGTCCGTCACCTCACCGCCCAAAAGGACGATGCGGTCCTGCAGGAGACGGGAGTAGATGTCATAGCTGCGCTCACCCCGGCTCGTCTGCTCGACGACCATCGGGATGAGATAGGATTTCGGATTCTTATCGCTTTTCATACAGATCACTTCTTGGCCTGTTCAAGGATGAAGTCGAGCGTCTTCTCGGCGCGCGCCTGATCCTTCTTGTTCTCATCCTTTTCGTCCACCTCGATCTTCTCGGCATCCGCAATGTCGAGAAGGATGTAGGAGAGACGAACCTGCTTCTCGGCACGTTCGCCCGCATCCTTGAGAATCTTCTCGCGGTTCTGCTCGATGTATTCGTTCGTCACGCCGGCATACTGCATCTGCTGCGCCAGCTGACCAAGGTACATTTCCGCCTGACGCTGCACGAGCGACGGCGGCACGTCGAAATCGACCTTCTTCAGGAGCAGCTCGATCGCCTGGTCGCGGCGACGGTTGATCTCGGCCTCCGTCGCCTGCTTCTCAAGGCGTTCACGGATGTCGGCGCGGAGCTTCTCCACGCTCTCGACCTTCGCGGCCTCCGCCAGCCCCGCATCGTCCGGAAGCGAGCGCTTGCGGAACATCGAAACCTTCAGCTCATAAGAGACCTTCTTGCCCTTCAGCGGCTCCGGCGCGGCGTCCTTCGGGAACTTGACGGTCACGTCCTTCTTCTCTTCACCGGCCTTCATGCCCTTCAACGCCTCAAGGATCTCCGGCAGGAAACGCCCCTCCTCGACCTGCGCCCAGAAGCCCGTCGCCTCGCAGATGGCCTTCTGGTCCGGCACGATCTCGGAAAGCGGCTGGCCGTCCAGCGTCCCCTTGTAGTCGAACTGGACGAAGTCGCCGTCGCCGACCGCCTCGCCCTCCTTTCCGTCCTCGTACTTGGCGAACATCTTGCGCATGCTCTCCAGCTGCTCCTCCACGGCGGCCTCCTCAACCTTGGCCTCCTTCTGCTCGATCGCCAGACCCTTGTACTTCGGCAGCTTGTATTCCGGGCGCACTTCCACGAGCGCCGTGAACTCCATCCCGTCCGCCTCGTTCAGTTTCATCTCCGTCACACCCTCAAGCGCGAGAACCTTGAGCTTGGACTCCTCGACCGCCTTCGGGTAGAACGCGCGGAAACAGGCCCCCTGCGTCTCCTGCTGGAGTTCCTTCTCGAAGTTCTTGCGGATCAGCTCCACGGGGACCTTGCCCTTGCGGAAGCCGGGAATCTGCGCCTCGCGGATGAATGTATTGAGGACCTTGCGCGCCTCGCCCTTGATCTCCTCGGCATCCGCCTTCACGGTCAGACTGATGACACACGGATTCTTTTCGGCCTTTTGCTCGACTTTCATTCTCAACTGCCTTTCTTCATGAAAAAATTAAGTGCGTAGGATACCATATTTCCCCATTCAACGCAAATTGCGCCCCCTCCTCAGGGGGCGCAGTTTGCGGTCCGGATGGATGATGCCGATCCGGTCGATCGGGAAAACGGATGTCAGTACGAGCCGGTCAGCTTCGCCGCCGAGGCGGGATCGAGGAACATGCCGCAATCGGGATGCATCTGCAGGATCGAGCTAGGAAGCATGTTCGTGATTGGCCCTTCCACCGCACCTTTCACGGCATCGGCCTTGCGCGTATCCGGGCAGGTGCAGACGATCGACTTCGACCACATGATCTGCTTGATGGACATTGAGAACGCATGGGTCGGCACGTCATCCACGGTCGGGAACCAGCCCTCGCCCACCTGCTGCATGCGGCACTTGTGGTCAAGCGGCACAACCAGGTAGGCGCGGTTCGTATCGAAATCGGCCGGCGGGTCGTTGAACGCAAGGTGGCCGTTCTCGCCGATGCCGACGCACGCCACATCGATCGGCGCCACGCGAAGGAGCGCCTCGAGGCGCGCAATCTCGGCCTCCTGATCCGCCGCCTCGCCGTTCACCTCGTTGAACACCTTCATCGGCTGCGGGGTCTTGGCGACAAAGCGTTCGCGCATGTAGCCGCGGAAGCTCGCCTTGTGCGTGACGGGAATGCCCACGTACTCGTCGAGGTGGAAGCCCGTCACCTTCGTCCAGTCGATGCCCGGCTCCTTGACGAGCGCCTCGAGGAACTCGAACTGGCTTGCGCCGGTCGCCACGATGATGCGCGCCTCGCCGCGAGCGGCGATCGCCTCGCGTATCTTGTCGGCTGCCATGTCGGCGGCCTTCTGCGCCATGTCAAACTTGTCTTTTCCGATATAGACTTTCATTTGCTTTTCCTTCTTTCAGTTGTTGTGTATGAAAATCAATCAAGTGCGTATTATAGCACGCATAGACACATAATGCGAGATGCTACGGATCGTAACTGGGTTTCAGCGATTCAGGCGCGAGCCGCCGCACCTTCTCCAGCCATTGATCACGCTCGGCCTGCTTGTAGAATACGCCCTTCCGCCAGTTCCTCGATTCCCAGTCCCGCCTGTCGCAAATCCCAAGGCAACCACACGGCAGGTAGGCGTACCATACGGTGTCGCCCTTGGTCGCCGCAATCCCCACCTTGTCCTCGTCCTCCTCGTCAAACAGGTAGTCGTATCTGTCGGGTTCAAGAGGTCCGGCCGAGACCACAAACCGCTGCAGGAGATTTCCACTCTTCTTCCATTGCCGGAAATCAGGATAGTATTTCCAGCATGTGTCCACGCCAGTAAATTCATGCAACAGCCGACTCAGCTCCGCGCGCCCAATCTCGCGACGGAGATTCAACCAGGCATCATGGATTTCCATAGACGCTGCGACGACTATGAGACAGCAGAACGCAGCCATAAGCACGCGTCGTATCACCCGCCACGCCTTACCCGTCCGCATGTCCTTGAGCCCCGCCTTCGCCAGCACGGCGACAAGCTCCTCCCTCTCCACGCCACGGCCCTTCCACGCGGGAACGCAGACCGACGCACCCATGCCAACAAACAGATAGAACGCATCTTCGTCAATGCGGTATTTCTTGAACTGGTTCAACGGCAGGTTCACCTTCGTCTCCCCGCAAGAATACGCAAACAGATCGTCGGTCAAGCGGTATTCAACCAAATTTGTCGTTCTTTTGCGGAGAAGCTCCAAGATGCCGCGGCGTAGATTCCAGCGCAACCCGATGCCCAGAAAGATTAACAGGAATGCAGCGAAAGAAAACATTCTCACAGCACCTGGGAGTTCTCCGACGTTGCAGACCATGCCATTCAGGAAATGTGCCACGAATCCCGCAAACGCCCAAACCACGCACACACCCGCCCACACAAACAGGGAACGTATGAGGTCGCGATACGGACGCATCGCCAACTCCAACGCATCCTTCTCGCTCTCCTCGCAGGTGCATGTAAACAGCATACTCTTACACGCTCATCTGGCCTTTGAGCTTGCCGACGGTGCTGAAGTCGATCTGCGAGACGTCCATCTCGGCGTCCATCAGGTTGCTGTTGCACTTCTTCTTCCATGCGCCACGCGTGAAGTCGGGGAAGTCAAGCGTTGCGGAGCGGTTCCGCGCGCTGCGCTCGGAAAGCTCGCACACCGCGCACCAGGATGCGAGGTCATACACGTCCATGTCAAGCGGGAGCCCCTTCTGCAGGCAGTACGACCAGCGGAGATCCATCATGAAGTCCATGCCGCCGTGTCCACCGGCTTTCTTCGCAATCTCGCCGAGCGCCTTCTGCAACGGATGCATGTACTTCTCCTTTATCTCCTGCGTGGCCTTCTCGTCGAAAAGGTGATGTCCACCCTTCTTCGGCCATTCGTCCTTGCCCTCAAGGAATATCTCGAACCGAGGATAGCTGCGCAGGACGCCCTTCGTGCCAGCAATGAGGTTCAGGCGCGAATACGGGCGCGGACTCGTCACATCATGCTGGAGCATGATCGTGCGGCCGAGTGCGGTGCGGATGGTGGTGACGTTCATGTCCGCCATCGCGAAGCGCTGCGCGCGGCCCGGATTGCCTGCCGGAAGCGTTGCCGCCGCGAAAGTCTCGTAGCCCTTCTGCACGCCGTCCACGGAGACGAGGTAGTCGAACCGGTCACCGCGGTTTATGCCCATGTCGAGGGCAATCGGGCCGAGTCCGTGCGTCGGATACTGGTTGCCGGCGTGGAGCTCGTTCCAGTGGTTGCGCCAGCGCTCCCACTGCGAGTCGTTGAAGATCTGCCAGCGGCGGTCGTGGATGTACGCGCCCTCGCCGTGGAGGAGTTCGCCGAGCATCCCGAGCTTGCAGAGGTTGAGCGCCAGCATCTCCTGTTCGCCGTAGCAGCAGTTCTCGAGCTGCATGCAGTGTCGCTTCACGCGCTCCGCCGTCTCGACGAGCGCCCAGCAGTCGTCCAGATAGAGCGCGCTCGGCACCTCGATGAACGTGTGTTTGCCCGCGTTCAGCGCGTAGAGCGAGACCCTCGCGTGCGCGTTCCACGAGGTCGTATTATACACCACGTCCACCTGCGGAAGATCACAGAGGCGCTTGAACTCCTCGTCGCTGCCGGTGAACGAAAGAGGCTTCCGGCCCGTCTTCTCCTCGACCGCCTTCACCGCCCGCTCGGCGCATTCCGGACGTATGTCGCACACAGCGACCACCTCGATGCCGGGGATGGACGGAAGCCTTCTCACCGCGCCGGTACCGCGTGCACCGCAACCCACCACGCCCACGCGGATCCGCTTCATCGGCGCACAGCGGAAGTTGCGCATCGGCGCACCGCCGCCCTCACCCGCGCCGCCGGCCGCGCTCGCGCAGCCCGTCGTGACGCCAACGGCACCCGCCGCCATCGCCATGCCCTTCAGAAATTCACGTCTGTTCGATTCCATGATCCGTCTCCTCTCGTTTTAGTGTAAAGGTTTTGCGTGTGACATCTCACTTGCCCTGATACTCGTCCAAGAGTTTCTTGGCACAGTTCGTCGTGACCGTCTGCGCACCGCGCGCAAACGCCAGCTTCGCCCGCTCAAGATCATCGATCGTCCAGACATGGACCTCGAATCCCGCCGCCTTGATGGTCTTGACGAACTCCTCGGTGATAACATCCGGGTTGAAGCTGATGTCAACCCCGTCCGCGCCGAGTTCCTTGAGCTTGGCGATGATTTCATCCGCCGTTTTGTTGCGAATGGGCTTTCCGTCCTTGCCGCGAACGACCGGACCGGTAAGCCAGTAGGCCTTGTACTCCGGCATCTGGCGCTTGAGCTCCGCGCAGATCGCCTCCCCAAACGTGATGAACAGCACATTCTTCGGCGTGGCCTTCGTCTGCTTCGCGAACGCATCCTTGATGTAGGGTACCCATTCCGGATTGTTGCCCTTCACCTCCACATAGATGTAGCGCCCATCGCGCGCAAGCGCCAGCACCTCCTCCAAAAGCGCCGGACGCGTGGGATCGAAGCGAGAGCCCTTCCACTTGCCCCAGCCGCCGACGTTCACCTTGGAGACCGTCTCCTCCCAGCTTGCCGCCGTGCACTTCTCCTTGTGCGCACCGTCCGTGGTACGCGCCAGATTGCCATCATGGAACGTGAAGAGGCGCTTGTCCTTCGAGAGATAGATGTCGCATTCGAAGCCGAAGCCGCGATCCACGGCCATGCGGTAGGCCGGCAATGTGTTCTCGGGCGCGTCCTTCGACTCGCCGCGGTGGCAGATCAGCGTATCGTACGCGGGTTTCTTCGCCGTTGCGCAACCCGCCCAAAAAGCTGCGCCGACAGCGGCCAACAGCATCAACTTGTTCATTTTTCTTTCTCCTCTCTTTTGGTTGCCGACTATTATACCACACCTCGGGAAATCCGAGGCCCCAAAAACTTACTGGATTAGCCTAACCCATTTTTACGCAAGCGGCCAGAAATCTCATTTCAGCCAATCCGCGAAAGAAGGAAGTACAACCTTCGTCTCCTCGACGAAAAAGCCCGCATAGCGCTTGGCGCCGGCCTTCGTCGTATGCGTGCAGTCCTTGCCGTCCACCGACACCATGTATCCGGCTCTCGCCTTATCCTTGCCGCGCGCAATCAGATCGGCGCACGTGCGGGCGTAGAGATCGATCACAGGCGCCTTGAGCGCCGCGGCCACCTCCTTCATCGCATCGGCGTAGGTCGTAAGCCCGCGGCTGGCGGAATACGTGCCGTCCTTCTTGAACGTACAGGTGGCGACCGGCGTGACGAAGAGCGGATTTGCGCCTTTCGCGCGCACCTCTTCCGCGAATCGCGTCAGATTGCGGCGGAAGTCTTCCACAGTGACGCTCCGGTCGGTGTTCCCGCTGCTGTCGTTGTGCCCGAACGAGATCACCACCCAATCGCCGGGACGCGTCTTTGCCATCGCCTCGTGCCAGTAGTCTCCGGCACGGAACGTGCGCGTGGAGGTGCCGCCGCGCGCGGTGTTCACCACGGCGATGTTGTCCTTCAGGGAGGGACGCAGCTGTTCGCCCCACGATCCACGACCGAGCCGCTCGCCGCCGGCGTCAAGAAGCGAATCACCGGCAAAGACGAGATGCGGCTTGCTGTCCGTCAGGTGCACGAGCGCGCAGCCGAGCGGCTCCATCACGACATCCAGTGTATCACCATCCTCCAGATCGACGCCTTCGCCCATCTCCAGAAATCCGCGCTCAAACCGTTCGGAGAGCTTCAGCTTCGCCCGTGCGCCTTCGCCAAGCGCATTCACCACGAGCACGAACGATTCGCCGCCCATCCGCCAGCTGCGCACAAGCAACTTGCTCTGCCGCGGCAAGGTCACCTTCACCGGTTCCTCCACGGAGAGGAGCACCGGCAGGAACTTGCGAACCTCCGTCGAGACGCGCTTGAGCAGGTTGTAGTTGCGGTCGTAGTCCTTTATCTTGTTCGGCTCGCGGAAGTGATTGTAGCCGTAGTACCAGATGCCGCGCGCGCCGCCGACAATCGCCTGCCACGTCATGTTCCTCAGCTCGCCGAACGTCGGGAAGTGCGGCGTGGGCATTCCGGGGCCCATGCGGAACCAGTTCCAGTCCATCGCCTGGATCACCACCGAGAACGGCTTCACGCCGGTGGCGCCGCGCTTGAGGTCCACAAGCCAGTCGGACACCTGGCTGACCGGCCAGCGCCCGATCGGATACGGGTCGATTCCACAGTCGTCGAAGCAGTCGAGGAATCCGCGCACGAACTCCGGATGGTCGAACACGGACTGCGTGGGATGGGTGGGGTCGAACGTTTCGAACAGCTTCTGCTGCTTCACCATCTTCGGCCGGAGCGCGGGCCGCGGCTCGTCGTTCAGGTACCACGCCAGCAGCTCGGGCCGGTACTTGCCGGTCGTCTCGATGCGGTTCGTGAGGAAGTTGTACTGGTCCTCGTAGCTTTTCCAGCCGCGGTTCATGGTGAAGCGCTCGCCATAATAGAGGTTGCCGATGCTACGGATGATCTTGAGCCCGTTTGTGCGGCAGTAGTCCCACACGCCGTTGTCCGGGTTGCCGCCCGTCCTGATCGCGTTGAAGCCGGCCTCGACCGCGGCCGGTATCACCTCCTTCGTGAGCTTGTTCTCGCCCACGGACAAGGGGAAGAACGGCTTGCCGTTTACGATCCAGCGGCCGTGCTCGTCGAACCACACCTTATACTCCTTCGGTCGCGCGTCGAGGCGCGTGAACGCGCGTTCCGCACGCCCGAGCAGCTGCCCGCCGGACCCCATCAGCTCGAAAACCATCGTCTGCGTGCCTCTTGCGATGTCATTGATGTCCACCGTGAGGAATGCGGTCTCGGCATCCAGACTTTCCGCCGCCTTTCGCGTTTCGCCGCCTTTCGCGTTCCTGTAGATGAACGTCGCCTTGCCGCCTTTCGCCTCGTCCTCCGTCAGGTTGAGCGCGGCGGCGAGGCGCACCTTCCCCGTCCACGCCTTGTCGCGGTAGGCCGACGTCACGAGCCGCTCCACCTTCGGCGGAATGTACTCCTCCACCTTCGCGTCGGAGAACCACGCCTTTCCGTTAAGTCCGCTGCACACGCAGATCAGGAAACGGGCGTTTTTCGTCCAGAGCGGCACCTCCATGATGTACTCCCGCAGCTCGTACCACTCGTTCCACGTGCCCTGCATCCCGTGCGTGAAGTAGCCGCACGTCCGCTGCCCCTTCGCGTCCAACCCCACAAGGCACAGCTGCACGCCGAGCGGCCTCTTGATCGCCGTCGGGAACTTCAGGTTCTCGTGGTGCACCTTCACCGAATAGACGTACTTCTTGCCTGGCTCCAGTGTAAGCATCTGGATGGGCGACGCATGGGCCTTGCCGTCGTTGCTCTCGAACACCATCGCGTTCAAGCCGTCCACGCCCTCACCCTTCGCGAGCCGCCACACCTTTTGGTCGTAACCGCTCCAGCCGACAGGCGTCCCGTCCGCGTCGAGTTCCACGAACGATCCATTCTTCAGCAGATTCTCCCCGCCGTACGCGACAGCGCAGGTCAGAACCGCAAGCGATGCGAGTTTTTTCATGTCATATCCCCTTTTCCGTTACCATATCAAGAACCTGAAAGTCCCAGTGCCAGTCCAATGACAGGAATGAACTTCATGTGGCTATCTTCCCCTGACGGCGATTTCGTACCACACGGTGCGATAGGCGGGGCCGATCGCAATGACGGCATGGCCCGCCGCGTCGGTCGTGACGGGCACCTCCGCCTTCGGTTCGCCGCGTTCGTCGAGCGCGCGGCAGGTGGTCTTCGCCGCCGGCGCGGGCAGCGTGATCGTGGCGGGAATGCCCTCGTTCACCGTCGGGCCGTGGCCCCAGTCGCCGTCGCGGCAGGAGATCGTGCCGTTGCCGTGGTCCGTGAACTTCGCGCCGCCGTTGTGGCAGAGCCCCGTCGCCGCAAGGAGGATGCGGGCGGGACGCCCTTCCGCGCCGAAGCCCGTCGCGTCATGCGAGGTCAGCGAGATGGTCGCCCAGCCGAGCTTCGTCTTGCCCACTGCCAGCTTCACGCCGCCGAGGTCGAACGTGCGACCCTTCGGGAAGCCCGTGAAGAGCTTCGTGTTCGGCGTGTCGACTGTCCACACGCCCGCCTCGGGGATCTCGCAGTTCCACGTGAGCTCGCCCGTGTCGCTCACGATGACGGATTTCTGTGGCGCGATGGGGTCATCGCGCCCTGCCTCTTTCGTCCGGCCCGTCACGTCTACGGCCACGTGGTGCACGAGGCCCAGCTCCGAGGGCAGTTTGCCACCGGAAGCCTGCGTGATGCCCTGGTTCACGTGGCGTCCCTTCACCAGCCGATCGAAGTACTCCGCGTAGGGCAGGTTCGCCACCACCTGCGTGGCGCTCTCCTTCACGTCGCCGCGCAGGTAGATCGCCGCGCAGGCGGGGAAGTGCGCGAGCACGTCCGTGCGCGCCGCGATGCTGAAGAAGTACTCGTTATGGTCGGGTTCGGCGTTCTGCCGGTTGTTGTAGGAATACTCGAACACGCCGTCCCAGCCCTGCAGCGCGCCGTATGCGCGTAGCATCGGCTGTCCCTCCGCGCCATAGTAGATCGGATAGGGATGGTTGTACTCGCTGATCGTGTAGGGTTTGCCCGCCACGCGCTCTCCCGCGAGGCCGAGGATGCAGCCGCCGCGCGCGTTCACCATCGCCTTGTTGCGGATCGTCCAGTCCTTCCGCACGCGCGGATGGCACCAGTAGGCATGTTTGTCCACGAAGTCCATCTCCGCCTGCAGGTGCGGCGGCGAGTAGCCAAGCTGGGTGGCGGAGACGGGCGCCTCGAGGCCGAGGTCCTTCTGCAGGTAGTCGCGCATGCCCGTCCAGTAGGCGTGCTCGGTGTCGCAGAGGAACTGGTAGAAGTCGCGCGTTATCGCCGGCGCAGCGCAGCCGCGCGCCGACACAATCGGGATCTCGCCGTTCTCGAGCGAGAGGCCGGAAATGTCCATCGACGCACCGCCCGTCTTGAACGAGAGGTCGTCGATCTCGTACACGCCCTCCTCGAAACGCGTGAACTGGATCTCGGCCTTTTCAACGGTGTCGGCGGCGTAGAACGAGAACGTGTTCGTCGTCCACGCCATCGTCGGCTCGATCCGCGTGAGGACGCCCAGCGACGACCAGCCCTTCCGGCGGTCGGCCACGGCGAAACCCACCTCACCCCCCTTGCCCTTCGTCCGGCGGATGCGGAACGAAACGGTGTACGGCATGTCCTTCTCCACGGCGACGCGGCGGTAGATTTTGGGGAACAGCTCGTTGCCCTTCTGCGTCACCGTCACGCGCAACGCCCCGTCCACCGCGCCGACCTTCGCCTGCGCGCGGCCCTTGTCGAGGATCCACGTCCTGCCGTCCGGCGCCACGACGCCGTCAAACGTCCCCTCGGCGATCATCTCGTCGCCGAGCGGCTGCATCTGCTGCTTCCACGCTGCCTGCAGCTTCTCGTTTCCGCCGTACTTCTTCAGGAGCCAGTCGTTCCACTGGTTGCGGAACACGGTCGCGTACGGTTCGCCCAGACGGTCCATCGCGCCGTTCAGGTACTCGCGCCAGAGCGCGTCCTCGTTGTTGAGCTCCACCACGGCCACCACGGGGTCCTTGAGGTAGCTCATCCCCGTGTAGGGGTTCACGTGCGAGAGGAGCTCGCGGGCGTACTCCTTCTCCATCTCGATAATGCGCGGGTCGAATTGGTCCGCGCCCTTGTTCGCCCACGGCGTGCCGGGCGCGAAGCCGTCGCGCGCGTCGAGCGTGCGCGCCACGTGCAGGTTCATGTCCACGTAGATGCCGCGCTTCTTGAACTGCGCGAGCAGGTAGTCCTGCCGGTCGCGCCGCTCGGCGTCAAACTGCCGCCGCGTGCGAAAGTCCTCCGTGAGGATGCCCTGCTCGTGCGGCAGCATGAACGTGCCGTAGGAGCTGTCAAAGTAGTGGAGGCGCACGCAGTTGATGCCGAAGCGCGCGAGGCGCGCCGCAAGACGCTCCGCCTCCTCGTGCGTGGGGAAGTTGGCGGGGCCAGTAAGGTTCGTCGCGTGCAGGCGCACGCGCCCCCTGTCGTTCACGAAATGGCCGTCCTTCACGCGGATACGCCCGTGCTTCCCGGCCGGCGCATCCAGCAGATGGCTCATGTTCACCACGTTTTCGGGCGCGTCGTACGACGGCACGAACGGGAACATCCCGTCGTCCGCCGCGCACGCCATTCCGGCCGTCAGGACCGCCATCGCCAGCATCTTCGTCCTCATGCCATCATTCCTTCCTTCAAGCCGCAATTATACCATAAAGTTGATTGACCGCTTCCGCTCAACGCGCAACACTCAACAGGTTCGCAAGCGAGGGCGCGGTCGAACGTCTCGGGAAGCTTCAGCTCGGCCCGCGGGCCGGATTGATAGTTGGCAGGTGATTGACAGGAGAAATCACCGCGGTCGGAAAACAAGGCTGCACGCCGTACGGAAGTTGCGGACGGTCAGGACGGTCCGCCCGTCCGCCTCGTGCTTCGTCCCACCGAGCGAACACTCCTTCTCGAACGAGAGCAGTTCCGGCGCTCCCGACGCGCGCGGATCGCACGGAACCACCATCAGTTCGCCGATCGTGGAGTCGTTCCCCGGACGCAGCAGGTGCAACACGTATTCACCCTTCGCGTTCACCTGCGTCTCGGCCATGATGCCGCCGGCCGAAAGCGAAACCTTGAACGCGGACGGCACGTCCGAGACGAGACCCTTGACGCGCGAAAGTCCGATGATCGGATCGTCCGCCGCGCGCTCCTTTCCGTTTTCGTCGAAAAGCCCCACCTGACCGAGCGGCAGGATCTTCACACCGCGCGCCCCCGCCGCCGCAAGGCCTCCGTAGAGGTTCTTGGAGAGGAACCGAAGATCGGGAAGCACCAGCAGATCACCGGACGGCACCTCGGCGAGGTCCTGCTCCGTGACGATCGTATAGGGCACGGCTTCGGTGTTGAGGCGCTCCGTCCCGTCGATGAAGGAGTGGAAACCCTTGGCTTCATAACTCCAGCCGTAGAACGTATCCGTGGCGTAGAGAATGTGCGCCCGCGCGACGGGCGTCGTGGCGAAGAGACGCGCTTCGTGCTTCCTGAAGAACCCGAACACGTTCGCGGCGGTGTCGGCGTGGACAGGATCGTCGAACATCACGCGGTCGCCCTGCTTCGCGGTGCGTGCCAACCAGGGACCGCCCGCGATGTCTCCGTAGATCATGCCCTGCGCATAGAACCGTTTCAAGGTGTCGGCGTCTCGGGGAATGATCGCCTGAGGCCCCGTCCCGCCGGCGTCCTGCGCCGTCATCCAGGAGGATTCGACCACCTTGAACCCGAAACGGCGCCCAAGCTTGTAGGCCGCCACCTGCGTGATGAGCCGCCCGTCCGGCGCGGCGCGGATCACGCGCGAATTCTCCGCCATCATGAAATCGCAGCTCTTCGGCTGGATCGCCACGTCAAGCCCGGCCCGTTCGAAGTTGTTGCGGCCATACGCCGGATTGTGGAGCGTGATCTTGTCAGGACCGAACGTCTCCTTCACGTAGTCGAACAGCTCCTTGAGGAACCGGGCCTGCTGCACATGGTGGAACCGCTGGCGCCAGATCTGGAACGGATCGTGCCATTCCGGCCCGGCCTCCGACTGCTCCAGCTTCGGCGGCAGCCGTACGTTTCGGAAATGGGCGAGGCCGCACGTCTCACGGGGATTCGCCACCGTCTTCTTGAGGAACCGCCGGAACGCAGTCTGGCACCGTTCGCAGCAGCAGTAGCGCGGGTAGGAGTTGTCGAAGTAGAAACCGTCGAGACCGGTCTCCTCCACGCCATAACGCACCACCTTCTTGAGATAGTCCATGAACTCCCGGCTTTCGAAACACGGCTCCCAGCGATAGTAGTGGTTGCCGTAGGTGCTCACGCTCCCGTCGTAGTTGCGCGCCGTCCATTTCTCAAGATCCGGCACCTCGTCAAGCATCGCCTCCCAGTAGAGCGAGGCAAGCTGACAGTAGCCGAGAACCTTCACGCCATGGGCATGGGCCTTGCGCACAAAGTCGCGGGTGCGCGCCATCTCGGCGCGTTCATGCTCAAGACCGAACCCCTTGAAGAAATGGCAATAGACCATATCGACGCCGACACCGGAGACCTTCCCGATCAGCTCGTCGCCATGTAGCCGGTCATACCAGCGGGGAAGCCATTCGCCCACGGTGAACACGGTGGAGGCACAGGAGCTCATGCGCCGGAGATGGTCGGCGGGTTCGTGGTTCCAGTAGGTCCAGACCGTTGCAACGAGCAGCAAGTTCAGCGAAACCATATCATTTCTCCCGGAAGGCGTTTCCTGCGTGAAATCCTCGGTCGCGTGGTCAGTCTAAAAGATGCGAGAGCCAATAGGCGCGGGTTGCGCGGTCGATGTCGGCCTTGTTGAGCGCATGGCGCCAGGCCGATTCGAGGTCGGCGCGCTGCCGCGCCGCCGCTTCGGACGTTTTGGCGCCGGCCTTCAGCAACGCCTCGTTGCGCAGGTAGCGTTCGCGGAGTGCGCGACGGCGTTTCGCCAGCGCGGGCGGCAAGTCGCTCGGTACCTGCAGGAGATCGCGCATCCGTGCCTGTTCGGCATCGGGAAAGATGGAGAGCGGATACGCCCGCCCGCCGATCACGGCCATGTTGTTGGAAACCGCCGTAAGCCGCCCGATCACGGCATGACCGGCGTGGTTGGTGAAGCTGTCGCCCCAGGCGATGCTACTCCAAGCGCAGACGATACAGGCTTGAAGCACCTTCCTTGTAGAGATAGATGACACGGACCTCAGGATCCTCGTTTCCGGTAAGCAGATAGTTCTTGGCGACACCGTTCTTCTCCGGCGTCAGCTGATGCGGGCGCAACTCAAACTGGGGCGCGTTGCCCGCGTCGGGAGCGGCGCGCTCGGCGGAATAGGCGCGGTTCGGTCCCGGCAGGAACGTCGCCTCCATCAAGTCAGGATTCCCTTCCACCGCCCGCCACGAGAGGATCTTAAGTCCGGCATCGTCCGCATCGAACGGATCCGTCCCCGCCAGATATTCGAGATAATTCGACACACCGTCGCCATCGAAGTCGGCATTCGGCTGGTAGTTGCCGTTGGCGTCGAGGAACCCCTCTATCCCCACCGCATCGACATACGCCAGAATGTCAGCGAGATAGCTGTCGGAAAGCCCGTAGGGATTCGTACACTGCGCCGCCTGCACATTCAGCTTGAGCGTCCGCCCCGGCTTGGCGGCGGTGATGACCAGATTGGTATCGGAATAGGTGCCGGCGGCGGAGTCGATCTCCAGCGTCAGCGTGTCGCCGGCGACAGCCGCCGTGGCGAGGTTCGTGTTCGCCATCGGCACGGACAGAGCGTAGTTGGCCGAAGTGTCGGCCTCGAACCTCCCCACGTTGCCGCGCGCGAGAAGCGTCTCGCCCTTGCGCACGCGCACCTCGGCGGACTCCAGCCCCGCGCCGCGGTCATCCGTCACGCGTCCCGTAATGACGAACGGCGGCAGCGAGAGGACCGGCTGCGCCGCCGCGAAACAGGCGGACGGAACCAACACCGCCCACGCGCCCAAGCATGAGACAAGAGACATGAGACCTGCAGAAGACATTTTAGACATTTTTATTCCTTTCTCTATCAACTACCAACTACCAACTATCAACTACCAACTAATTCCCCGAAGTCGCGTACGTCTTCAGACCCAGCTCAATATCGCTCACGCCCGGAACGTCGGCAATGCCGTCCCGGTCGGTATCAAGACCGTTGATGAAGATCCTGAGCGCCTTTTCACGATCTTCGGCATTACCGCCCAGCAACGACCCGGCCGGGATGATCATCACCCACCGCGTGTTCCATGCGCTGCGCCCGATGAGACGCGTGCTCTTCGGCTCCGCGTCGTCCCCTCCCTCGACAATCGCGCGGAACGACGGGATGCGCCGGATCTTGGCCATCAGGTCGATGCCGCCCGTATCGCCCGTATAGAGCGGCTGCCAGTCCGGATCGTCAAGCTCCGTGGAGCCGATGGCATACGGCACGGGGATGACCTGATCGGCCACGTTCCAGTAGAGGAGCGTGCCGTTCTCGCCGCCGCCGGGCACACGCATCGCATCCATGCCGGCCGGAACGAGATAGACGGTGGGCGTGACGCCGAGCGCATCCGATGGATAATCCTTGAACTTCACGCCCGCCGCGGAAATCTTCGTGGCGTAGTACGACGAATCGAGCGCATGATCGCCCGCCTCCAGATCCTTGCCGAAGAAGTTCTTCGCGAAGTCGATGGTCGAGGAGAACGGAATCACAAGCGCCGGCTCCTTCGCCAGGAGCGTCGAGGTCGAGGCGATGGACTGGCAGAAGCGGCGGTACTCCGGAACCGTGCGAATGTCATCGACAATGCACTTCGAGAGCGCCAGTCGCCAATCGGCGTTGGCGTTCGTCTCGGAGGAGATGCGGAACAACTCCTGCCGGAGTGAGAACCAGGTGGCGTTGTTGTCCGGATTGTTGAGGCCGAGCCGTCCTTTGAGGACGGAATAGTTGGACTGCATCCGGTAGAGGATATCCGCAAGGCCGGGATCGCCCTTCGAGGACGAGCCGGGCAGCGGGTCGCCGTCGTCCGTGAACTTGCCGAGCGAACGCGAGCCGATGATCTCGGCGCGGAACCTGTCGCCGGAGTTCCGGTCGGCGGAGAGGAGCCCCGTCTCGTAGTCGTACACCTGCGCCGCCATGTAAACGTACTTCTGGGCGAGGTCGAACGCCTGCGTGTAGCGCGTGAGCGACTCGTCCTGCACCTGACGGAAGAACATGTCGTTGTAGCGAAGCTCGATGATGCGGTTCACGCTCTTGGCGCGCGCGACGGCACGCTCACGCTGGATGCGGTCGCCCTCTGCGACGATCGTATCGAAGTTCTCGGCGGTGGAGACCACCTTCGCCCAGGTCGTCTGGCAATCGCGCGCCGCCGCCCCCAAATCGGAGATGGCCTCACGCGCCTCGTCAAACGCCGCCTTCTGCGCTTCACTCCAGCTGGCCTGCGCCTCGGCCCATGACGCGGCGTTATCGTAAATCGCAATGGCATTGTCGCACATGTCAACGGCTTCCTGCGCCGCAACGGCCAAGGACTTAAACACCTTGCCAACCGTGAGCGTCGCGCCTCCCAGAGCGGTAAACAAAGGCGCTAACGGATTGAGGACGACAGCCAGCCCCATGCCGACATAGCCACCTTTTGAAACATCTCCTTCAAATTTTCCGGCATCATTCGTCAACTCGGCAACGGAAGATAAATAGGCGTTAAGATGCTGAAACACGATTTTGGCGGTCAGCGAACTCTTCGTCCCCTCGTATTTCGTTTTCGCCTCGTCATAGGCCGTATTCTTGGCGGAGAGCACCGTATCGATCTGCTTTTGCGCCGTCTCAAGGTAATTCCGCTTCGCCGCATAGACATCGTAGGCGTTCTTCCAATCAATCCAAGCGAGGATGTACTCCGTGTAGGCGTCCTGCAGCTTTCCGCAGGCACGGCGCGTACCGGTGAAGGAAGAAGGCTTCACGACAAGCCCGTTGGCCGAGATCTGATAGCTGTATTTCTTGGTGGTTGAGTTGTTCGCGGTGTTCTGCATGAAACTCTTGATCGACTCGTAGGTCCATCCGTTCGACGAATCGTAGGTGACGACCGAGACGGGTTCAAGGTTCTCCGCGCCGGTGATGCCGAAGAGCGAAAGATCCATGTACATGTAGTGGTAGAGGTCAGGGCCGTCATAATCCTGCGGATAGGTGCCGGAAGGCCCGATATCGTCCGCGTAGGGTGTTCCGTAGATCGCGATCAGCTGCGTGTTGTATTCGGCTTCGATGCGCTGCTGCTCGTCCTCCTCGGTGGACTGCCCGTTGGCGATCTGCCGGATGTGGGTGGCGGCAGACTGCGCGCGGTCGAGAATCTTCACGGCGTTGCCGAGCGCGGTCTTGGCGCGCGCGGCGATCTGCTCGAAGTGCGTCTTGGCGGAGTCGTCATCATCGTCCTCGCCGCCGGGCGAGATGTCGAACGGCACGGCATTGTCGGAGAGCCCAAGCGGGTTCATGCCGCTGTCGAGCTGGTCGAGCTTCCGCTGGAGGGCGGCGACAGAATCCGGGATGGTCTGAAGGTCGGCGGCGGTGGCGCGGTTGATCCGCAGAAGTCCATCGTCGTCAAAGGTGATGTGGAGGCCGCTCTGTTCCACGGTCATCCATTCCGGAGTGTAGATCTCCCACGGATGGTCGCCGCCCGGCGTCTCGTCGGGGAGTTCGTCAACCGCCGTAGAGTCCGCGATGCCGCGCGTATAGGCAAGAAGGTTCGCGTCGCGCGGGTTCACGTAGGCGCGCGAGGCGTGCAACTCGGCGACGGTGCGCGGCCCGTTCCAGAAACGGAGTTCGCTGACAGCCCCCTCAAAGCCATCGCCGCCGAAGCAGATATACGGCTCCTCCAGCAGCAACCGCCCCAAGTCAACCGTCTTGATGACGGCACCGGTTCCATCAAGGACGCGCAACGTCAGTTCGCTGTCGGCGGTGGAGTCTATGGCAATGAGCGCGTTCTGCGGCAGTTCAAACGTCACTTCCGCTGTGGCGCGGAAGTTATAGTCGAAATCGTAGTCGATCGTTTCGACCTCAACATTCTCCTCGATGTTCGTCCCCGTCACAAGAAGCGGATCCTCGGCACTATAGACCAGATTCGTGACGGTCTTCAGGAAAACATTCGTCGTGCTGGTCAGATAGTAGTCTTCGACACCGGCGCGAACCGTGCAGGTGCCGTCATCCTTGGCCGTGAGGGTAATGCCACCAATCGAAAACTCCCAGTTTTTCGGATCAAACCCCTCGACCGCCGGCGGCTCGTACTCAATGTCGTCCGTTACGCTACCGACCATCCCCATGATTGAGCCGGAAGTGACGTTTGTCGTCGTGATGCCGCACTCAAACGTCCAAGGTCCAGCCGCAGCCGCAATCGGCGCATTGGTGATGAAGAGGAACGTTTCAGCGCCGAGGGTGGCCACATGGTATTCGCCGGCGGTCTCGGCGGCGGGCAGGAGGGAGTTCGCGACCATCCAGTTCATCACGCCGCCGATGCCGCCGCGCGTCGCCCATTCGCCGTAGCCGAAGTTGCGGTCCGCGTCATCATCCAAATAGCCCGCACCCTTCGCGCCGCCGTTGTCGCGCCAGGCCTTCTGCGCCGTGCGGCCCATGATGTCGATCGCCGTCTTGGCGAGTTTGCCGGCCGTCTCCGCAAAACGCTCCTCGTCGTAGTAATCGACATCGACCACGCTATCCGCCACGTTCATCTGCATCTGCGAGGTGGACCACGAGAAGTACGGGTTGCGCAGAAGACGGTACCACACGCTCATCGCAGAGAGATAGTGCCCCCACGCATCGCCGTGGCCCTGCGGGAACTGGAGTGCCGCGTCGTCCTCGGTCACCGTCGCGTTGTTGTCGGTGGAGTCGATGTTGTAGTTCACGGCATAGGCCACCTCGCCCGCCGTGATGCCGCGCGTGAAGTTCCAGACGAGACGGTTGTAGAACGGCGCCGTGGTGACGGCGGGATTGTTCGCGCCCGTGCGGCCGCGCAGAAGCGCAAGCTCTTCGTCCAGGAGCGACGAGACCTGGTTGTCGAAGCAGAAGAGCCCCGTCGATTCCGCGCCGAAATCAACGGGCGTCGTGCCGGCGGCGACCGTCGGCCATTCCGTGCCGAACCCGATCGTCGGGTTCATCGCATCATCGTACGCCTCGTTGCCGAGAAGAACGTACAGGTCGCAGAGCCGCTCGGCGGCCAGCAGCAGCTGCTTGTTCGCCTCCGTGTCGTTGAGACCCACCGTGAGCGACATCGACTCCGCCTTGTTGAGCAGCGTCTGGTAGAGTTCGATGAGTCCCACGCTCGTGAGGTTGTCCTGATTGAGCGCCACGTCGCCAGACCACGGCTTGCCGGCCTGTGAAATCATCGAGACGGTCGTCTCGGACTTGTTCTCGTAGAGATCTCTCATCCGTTGGGTGAACGGCGTCACATTGTTCACGCAGCGCTGGATCCATCCCTCGGCAAGCGCCGGACCGCACCAGTCGCTCCACGTGTCGCCCATCACGGCGTAGGGCGTGGTGCCGCTCTTCGCGCGGTAGCGCATCACGTAGTAGGTGTTCACGAGGTTGGCGAGCGTGTCGCCCTGCTGGCCGATGGTGAAGCGCGTCAGCCCGCCCCAGGTCGTTTCGGCGAACACATCCTTATAGACGTTCGTGTAGTCGGTGGGCATCGAGCCGTTCGCGTTCGGCACGGCCTTCTTCCACTCGAACTCGAAGTCGTCCGCCTTGCCCGCGAACGATTCCGTATAGAGGATCGACAGCTGCTGCGAGAGGAGGTTCAGCGGATCCTCGCGCGTGACGACGCGTCCGGCGTAGTAGTCCGGCAGAACCTTGAACACGTGCATGGAGATGGCATCGCCGTCCGAAACGCGCATTTCCTTGTTGGTGGCGTCGTTCTCGATGATCGTCACGTAGTTGGTGGCGCCCATCGCCGTCAGCGCGTAGTGGTCCTTCGGGATATAGTTTACCGCGGCCTTCGTCCCGTCGGCGAAAACGGTCAGGGTGGAGGGCTCCACCGGCGTGGTGGGCAACGTCTCGATGAGGGCATCCCAGTCCCGCCTCTTCGCGTGGTCTTTCGGGACGAGTTCTTTGATGGCGTCCTTCTCGGCCGCGTTCAGCACGTTCGGGTAGAGGATCGATCCGCCCGCGTTCGTCGCAAGCTCGCCCTTGAGGCACACGCACTCGTTCACGGCGAGATTGGCGTTCACGAAGAAGCGGTCGCCGATGGTGGGGGGCAGATCCTTAAAGGTGTATTTGCCGGCGCGCAGGGTGACGTTCCGTTCCGCCGGATCGAACCCGAAGTTCTTGAGCATCGCGGCAGGCGTGGCAAACCCAGAAAGTCCCGTCTTGCGCACGACGGTGGGATCCCACAGCAACGCCGTCTTCCCCCCGTCGTCAGGATACACCACGCCCACGGACTTGCAGTTCCACACCTCGGGGAGGCCGTTCGCCGCCGTGGTGAGCGTCTGACCGATACGCATGTTCTCCACGTTCGCCGGCCAGTTGACGGTCCATGTCCAAACGGCCGGCTTGCCGCCGACGGGATCGCCGCCGTCGAGCCCAGCGAGCCAGGGGATTTCCGCCCCGATGGCCGGCTGACTGTCGAGCGCGAGCGTCGGATAGTCGAAGCCGTCCTGGTTGCGGTAGTACATGTGGATCGGGAGCGTACCCGCACAGCGCGACCACACCTGATTCTTGCGGTCCGGAAACGCCGGCGACACCTGCCCCGAGACAGGATCCCAATACGTCTTCGGGCACCACGGATTGTCAAACGTGTCGAGCGGATGAGGTCCGGGCAGGACCGTGCCAACGGTGGCGCTGTCCGCCAGCACTGAATACGTTTCATTCGTCAGCAGAACGGCGAAATACTTCATCGCAGGGCGTCCGCCCTCCTCGTACTGCACGAGCACCCCCGGCTCGGAGGTGTCGGCGGTGTTCATGTCGCACCTGAGCGCCCACGCGAAGTAGCCACCCGAGCCGGAACCGATGAACGCATGCTCCTCGTTCGGATTGTACCCCGGCTTCGTGGCGTCGGGTTGGCGGTAGATGATGGGCATTGAGTCGGCCTGAAACACGCCGTTCCCCTTCTGCGGCGCGCCGGGCGACGAGCGGAGGGCGTGGCTGACGGCGCACCGTTTGCCGGTGACGTCCTCCGTGAAGTGCCGAACGTCGCTGCCGGGCTCCGGCGCAAGGTCGCCGTCCGGAAACGTCAGGCAGAGCGTGACGGAAGAGTCGTTCGCGTCTGGTACCGCATAGCGCCACGCAGCCTCCTCTTCCGCCGTCACCGCCGCCGCGCGCACGCAGATGTCGTCAACTATGAGACCCTTCGGCGCGAGATTGCTGAAGTTGGAATGGCCAAGCACATTCTGCGTGAAATAGCCGGAGAGATTCTGTCCGGCCGGAACGTCCCATGTTTTATGTGTTGCGCCATCAACATAGACAACGCCCGTACCGTTGGTGCTGTCGCATGAGAATGTGATGCGATGCCAGCCGGAGGACGGGTTGAGCCAATCAGTGGTAGCATTCATGACGCCGGTGTTTCCATCCCATGCGATGAGTTCGTAACGCACCCACTCGTTAGAGGATGTCATCCCCACATAAACATTACAATCGTCATTTCCGAACGTAAGGATGGTTGTTGTTTCGCCCTCGCCAAGCGGCTCGACCTCACGGGCATCCGCCCAGAACGATAAGCTCCATTCATCCTCGCGGAAGAGCCGCGCCGATGGAAGCCGCGCCGACGTATTTGTGGAGTCGAAGTAAAACGCGCTTCCCACCTCGAACACACTCTCCGCCGCGCCGCCGCGTTGCGAGGCGATCACGATCTGCGGTGCCTCGTCAGCCTCCGGATACTTGATCATGTACCGCTGGACGAGGCAGGGAATCGAAATCTTCTCCGGCATGTCCGGCTGCTGCACGGACGTGAACCAGTGGACCTCCAAAGGCTTCCCCGTCTTTGACGTGTTCACGGCATAGATGACGGACGGCATCGCGTTGCTCGCCGACATCCAGTCGTAGTACAGCTGCGGGTTGTAGTGCGTGCCGGACTCGGCGAGGTTGATGATGCCCGATACGCCCATGTCGATCTTCGGCGAATATCCCTCCGCCGTTCCGGCCACGCTGCCGCCGCGCGGCGTAAGCTCTTCGCCCACACGCCACGGTTCGTCCTCAAGCGTAAAGAAGTCGGTGTTCTGGCGCGCCACGGTGCGGATGGGCAGGAACCAGACGTCGTCGGACGTCGTCAACTTGAGGCACGAGTAGCCAACCGTCAGCGGATTCGCCGCATCGGGGACGTTCGCGGTGAAGAGGCTGTTCTCCGGTGCGCGGGCATGTCCGTTGGGAACCTGGTACTTGGTCAGTTCTGAGGAGTAGGCGGACGGTATCTTCACGTTGTCGCCGGCAACCAGCACCGGCATCGCGTTGGTGTTCCAGGAACAGGCGTACTGGCAACGCTCGAACGGCCAGTTCACGCCATACGCATCCGACTCCATCCAATAGATGTCGATGCGCCACGGATCCGCGACCGTCTCGCGCAGGGGGAAGACATCTTTGTTCTTCGGGCTGTAGGAGTAGTTGCCCTTGTGCTGGTAGTAGTAGGGTCCGTATTCGTCCTCGGTGGTGGTGGCGTTGTTGGCGATCGGCTGCGGCCAAAGGCCCTTCGTGTCGTACCCTGTGCCATGGGGCTTGATCGCCTCGCCGATGTATCCGGTCATGTCGATGATGTCCGGCTCGCCGACCTCGATCACCTGGATATGTTTCAGTTCGTTGAACGAGCCGGAATCATAGTACGCGAGAATGAATTGTCCGCTCACCTGCCCATAGGCCGAAAGCGTGTCGGCGGAGGGGTCGAAATAAACACCGCGCACCACCACGTTCGATTCGACCATCTGATGGCCGCCGGCGGTCGTTGTGCGCGAGCCGTATTCCGGCGTCACGATCGAACTGGGGCCGAAGAGCTTCACGAACTTGCCGGAGAGGTTGATGACGGGCGCGTTCCACGGCGCCTCCGTCCAATACATCTTGAACGGCCGGCCGCTCGTCGCACCCGAAGCCACATAAATGCGTGGCGTCACCGTTCCGTCCGTCGCGATCCATTTGAACGTGAGCGAACCGCCAACCTGCGTATAGACGATCTTGTTGATGTTGTCGAAGATGAACTGAGCCTTTTCCGTCTCGTTGGTGCCGTATTCGGCGTAGGTGGCGTTCCAGTCGATCTCGAGGCCTTCGGGTGGCTCGATCGCATTGCCCAGCCACACCTCGGGCTTGATGCGCTCCACGCTGAAGCCCGCCTCGGAGGCGATGAGCGTGTAGCGATGAAGTCCTGGCGTGCTGGCCTGCGAAATGGGAGGGGGGCTGTCCTCAGCCGCCACCATCGGGCCGAACATCGACGACACCGAAGCGACGCGGTTCGACGCAAGCCAGACGTTCTCCGTCGCATTGGTCGTATCGCAAATGAGGGGCGCGCCGGGCACGGAGAGCGTGTAGGTTGGCGGCGGCGCGCCCCGCGCAACGCCGACCACCAGCGCCCCCACGCATAGTATCATCAAATTACTCTTCATTCTCATTCCTCAATTACCCACCACTAACCACTAACAACTACTTCACCCGCATAATAAACGCAAGCGCGTAGTAGGGCGGACGGTTCTCGTGCGCCTGATTGCCGCCGGTCCCAGATGTTTGGTAAACCCTGGCGCCGCCTTCCGTCTCACTTTTGGCATCATAACCGCCCACCGTTCCTACGAGTCTGATATCGTAGCTGCCGTCGTGAGCACTCCAGAGCTGGTCGTCGCCGGTGTAGTAGTGGCGGTGCTTCGGCATCTGGGACTCGGTGAGCGTGACTTCTTTTGCGCCGCCCGTCGCACCCACGTTGTATTCGATGCCGGAACCCACGATGAAGCGGTTGCAGAGGTTAGGCGTCTGCACACCGTTCGACTTCTGCCCGTTGCAGAGCGCCCAGCCATCGGGCACTGTCGTGCCGCTCCACATGATGATGCCGCCCACGGGAATCGTGCCGTAGCCCTTGAAAGAGCCTGTATCCTTCACCGTAATGCCGCCCAAGACCGTCACGTTGTTGTTGAACGTCGTGTTGCCGGCCAGCGTCGTGCTGCCGTCCACGGTAAGGCCGCCCGTCACCTCAACGGCGCTGATCGTCGCCTTGCCGGCCACAGTGAAGTCGCCCGAAGCGTTCGTCACGTCAGCCGCCCACGAGGAATAGGGCGTCATCAAGATTTTCTGACGCGGCGAAATCTCGCCGGACGAGTTGGCCACCTCCAACCCCACGAAAAGCGCACCGCTGCGCGCGGCCTTGAGCGCTTCGGCCAGCGTCTCGTATGTGGCACCCTCCACGGATGTCCCCGCGTCGCTCAGCTCCACATTGAAGAGGCCGTTGTTGTCGAGGTTCACGGCGATGGCGCGCCCCCAGAGCGGCGTGCCGCCGGACGCTTGACTGTAGAGCCGGAAGGTGATCGTTTGGGCATGCACAGTCAGCACGTGGCCCTGCGCATCGCGCAGCACGCCCTGATAGGCGATTGTCGTTTCAATGGCGGACGCGCTCAGGGCAATCGCCGCCGCAAGGATGATGAGCAGTTTCTTCATGGTAGGTTATCTCCTGTTGTTTTAAAGTTAAATAGTTAAATGTTTAAAGAGTTAAAAGATTAACCCTTTAACCTTTTAATCCACATTGGTTGCAATCCTCTGCATTATGAATGTTCCTTCGGCCACAACGGGGCCGTCGCGGCGCACGCCCGTGTAGATCCACTTGCACGAGCCCGAAAGCTTCTCCACCGGCGTCCAGACCGTCGCCGCGGCCTCATTGAACAGGAACTCCACGCGGCCGCCGATCGAGAACGATTCCGGCTTCACGCTGCCGACGTAGTTCGCAGGATCGTCGCCGTCCGGCGCGGGCGTCTTGAAGTCCATCTGCTTGTTGTCGAAGAGCGGATGCAGCGCGTGCCGGAACGGATTGGAGGGCGATGTCGCGCCAATGGTGTAGTTGAACGTGAGCGGGAAATCCGTCGCGCCGAACGTGCCGGAGGTCGCGGGGGTGTCCGGCAGATCGACCGGCAGCGCGGCCGAGGAGAGACGCGTACCCTTCACCATCACGCGCTGCAGGAGGTGCGCCGAGCCGTCGGCATCCATGCGCACATAGACCTTGAGCTTCATGCGTCCGCCCGCCGGCACGCCGTCCGTACGATTGGCGTCCGCCTTGTAGAACGACACCTTCGAGAGCGTAAGCTCCGCCACCCACAGCCCCTGCGGCCAGACCGACACCGGCTTCACGTCCTTGGCCGCGACCGGCAGCCAGGCGAGCATCCGCGTGCCGCCCGTCTCCTCAATGCGCAGAACGCCGCCGATAGCCGCCTCCGTGTTCGACAGCTTCGTGCGGTCGAGCGCGAACGCCACCCGCCACGTGTCGCCCGTCGCCAGCGCACGCGTGAGCGTGTTGGTGAGCGGCAACCATTCCGCCGTCGCCGTCTCACTATAGGATTCGCGGTAGAGCAACGCTGGGCGCGTCATCCCGTCCACGGAATCGATGTAGGCGAGGGTGACCGTCTTCTCCTCCTCGCCGTCGTTGCGGATGGACATCTCATCGACCGTGCCCTCCGTTCCGAAGTTGATGCCCGCACGCGGCATGATGTAGAGCGGACCCGACCAATCACTCACCTCTGCGCCCGGCACGAACACCACATCGCCGTCATTGACGTAGATCGGCTTATTGCTGAAGCCGCTCAGGGGAACAAACGTCGGCGAAGCGTCGTTCGTCCCGGCAATGCGATAGATGGTACCGCTCTCGACGGCGGGGCACCCCGCCAGCCAATCGTTCAGCTTAACGCGACCGCCCAACCGCATGCCGAAGATGTTCAACGACCGGGAACTGTTCGCTTCTGTCGCGTGCCAGGCGATGCGCGGCGCGGCGGGCTCGCCCCGCAGCGTGACGGTGAACGGCGCGCTGTTCGTCGCATAGCACCAGATCACCGTATCCGCCAGAAGCGCCTTCATATCGGCCTCGCTTACGTCACGTCCTGCCCGGTCAGCACTGTCATTGATCAGGCAGTGATAAGTCCCGTTTACCGGCTGATCCGGTACGCTCAGGTAGGTATAATAGGCCGCGTAATCCGGGATGTTCAGCTCCGGATGCCTGCTCCAGAAATTATAGTCCACCACACAGAAGTGGTGATAGCCTGTCTCATGGTCATACATTTCCACCGCGCCGCCGCTGTAATAGGTCAGCTCCACATCGGTACTGAGGGTGGGGAAGGATCTGCTCCACCCGTCCACATAGGAGCATCCCAGCGGAAACTCCAGATCCGCGTCATAGACGTAGCAGGAACCCTCCTGACTCATCTGATTCCAGTAGATGACCAGTTCTTCCTTTCCGTCAAAGTTCACGTCTCCAACGCCGAAACGGGCCAGGTAGGTGGTGTAAAAATAGGCATTGTCGATATACAGCCAGTCCGGGGCGATGGGATAGAAATCCCCTCCTTCCGTGACCGCCCCCATAAACTCATGAAACGCGGCACGCTCCGGGGTGTGCTTTATTTCTTCTGATGTTACGGGCTCCTGCGGAGTGGTTTCGGGGGGCGTTGTTTCCGGCGGCAGGGTTTCCGCGGTTGTTTCAGGCTGAGTGTCAGCTGATGTCGGCACAGGTGCCTGCCCTCTCCGGTTCCCCTTCTGATCGACCTTCCCCGCCAGATTCAGTGCCCGAATGACCGGAAGGTACGCGCTGACCAGGGGGAACTCTCCGACAGCATTTCTGCTGAGAGGATTATCCCTTACAATGATAGACGAATTGGCGCTGTCGCACAGCAGCCGTTTAACCTGCGGCCCGATCAGTGCGGGGCAGGCACCCCAGGTCATTGCGGCAATCCCGCTGA
>CACZCD010000016.1 GCA_902779565.1 uncultured bacterium
CATGCTGCACATACGTTCCGTATGCGTTGCGGCCCACATAGAACCTGTCCGACACGAAGTGGCCTCCGAACACCTCGGCACAGCCCTCGACAACAAGATCCCCCAGACTTCTGAAGTACCCGTCGCGCATTGTGAAGGATGCCACCTTGCCGCTGGAATATCCAAACGACACGCTTCCCGTCACGCACGCATCACCGGCAATCTCGAACACGGAGCGCCCAACCGTATTCGTGAGCCTTAAGCCCAGTCCTTCCGCCCGCGAACTGCCGCCGACCACAAGCCGCCCCTGCTCGTTCGTTATGGTCCAGCTCCCGTTCAGGGCGGCAAGCACCGCATCGCCCGCGCCAATCTTGCGGATGGCACCGGATGTACCCTCAAGCCTTGCGTTCACGGTAAGCGGCAGCAACGCATCCGCATTGTCGAGAAGAAGCTCGTCCGATGTCACGTCCCCTTCCCCCGCCGCCGTGCCGATGGTGAACGCACCGGACGTCGCCGTACGCGCAAGCGTCGAAGCAGCAAGCGTCTTCCCGGGGAGCGAGACCGTCGCGTCCGCGAACGCCTTCTGGACGAGCGCACCCACCTCGACCGAATCCGCCGCGAGCGTAATCGGGCCGGTGTCGCCATCGGTGGTGATTCCCGTAATTTCTCCCGCATTGTCCGTGACAACGCCGCCGCGTGCGACGATCTCCACAGTTGCCGCGTAGCCGTCCACAGAAACCAGCCTGCCATCCGCCCCAAACGTCGCGGGCGATCCGTTCACCGTAACGCTGGCTGGCGTCGTTCCGGCGGCGGCGGCGCACACGATGCGAACCCTCGGCCCGACCGCAAAGTCAAGCGTGCCGGAATTGGCGAGCGCCGGAGCGGACTGGAGGTTGAGCGTCACGCCCTCCTCCACCACCACCGTGGCCGCGCCGCCATCGGCCGTTATCGCGGCGACGGTCTGCGCAACGGTCCCTTCCGCCGACCTCTCGAACCTGAGCGTCGCTCCCTTGGAGACGGCAATTCCCGAAGACGAGGCAAGAGAACTGGTCGCGCCGACTGCAAGCGTTCCGGCGCTTACGGTTGTTGCGCCGCCGAAGGTGTTGGCACCGGTCAGGCGCCAAAGCCCGGCGCCCGTCTTTGCAAGGTTCAGGAGCGATGGATCGGCAAAGTCTTCGCCCAAAGCCGTTGCGAGGATCGCATCATGTCCCGTGCCGTTCGACAGCGTAAGCGTTGTGGCGACGCCAGCCCCGTTCTGGACGATGTCCGAAGCGACGGTCCAAGGCCCCGTGCCGCCCTGAAGCAGGGTGCCGGCGGCGGAAGCGACGTTGGTGATGACGATGGTGCGCGTCGTCGTCTCGCCCGCGCCCGTGTACTTCAGCGTGCCGCCCGCGCTGAGGAACACGTTCGTGCCGGAACCGAGATTCGTCTTCTCCCCATCCGCGCCGATCGACGCGGCGGCCAGAACAGACTTGCCCGGCACGATGAACGCGCCGGCGGTCTTCATGTCTCCCTTGAACTCCAGAACGCCGTTCCCCGACATCCGTATCGTGTGGTCCTTCGCACGGGCCAGCGAATAGGTGTTCGTGATGGATACGGCGCATTCGACCGCGAGGTACTTCATGGTTGCCGGGGATGTGTCGAAAGAGAACTGCGTGCGATCGTCATGCGTCGGCGAACCCGTCGGGCGAAGCTCTCCGCCGCCGAATATCCGGCAATCCTTGCTGATGGAGGTAAAGCCGTCGGGGTTCTGGTAGTAGAACGAGAGGAATGCGCCCTCCTCGATCTCGATCTCGGGTGTCCCGCCCAACGATATGCTCCGGATACCCGGCATGTTCCCCCCGATTGTGATCTTGCCTGTCGTGTTGAAGTTTATGTAGATGAGGTTGGAGGATGGCCTGTTGTTGACCTTCATAACCCCCTGGTCTATGCGGAAAGGCCCCGTTCCGGCAAAGGCGATTCTCGGCATGTTCCAAGTTTTTGTAAAGGATGGCGGCGTATCCAGACATCCTATCGCCCCCACGAAAAGCTCACCGGCTGCGTTGTTGGAGTACTTTACGTAATTGTTCGCGTTCCATACCTGATATGTACACCCTTCGCCGAGCGACGCGACGCTGTTGATACGCGGCATGTTCACGACGCTCGCCTCCACGGTGAACACGCCTCTCAGCCGCAGCGGGAACTTCTGCGATATCCCCGTCCCGAAGACGATCTGCGGCGTATCCGCGCCACGCACGATCACGTTGGAGATGGAGTGGAGTCCGTCAAGGTTGATGGTCGTGCGCGTCACGGCGCCCTCGAACAGCGCCGTGGCGTTCTCCACGTCGAAGTTCGCCCAGTCCGTATCGTTGTCGCCGCTCTTTGCGACGCCCGGGCACCTGTCGGCAATCTCGTTGCCGGAATCAACCCAGTTGAGGCGGTTGGTCCAGTATTCGTCCTGCGCGCCGGTCCATTTGTACGTCTCGGCATAGATCGAAATGGATGCCATGCCAAACATCGCCACCAGAACTTTTCTCATCGTCATTTCCTTTCTTTCAACGGTTGCATTATATCAAAACTTCGCTTACCGCGTGATTTCCGCAACGCGGCTTTCGCCCGTCAGCACGTCCGTCGCCTCGATCCGCCACGCGCCTTTCGCATCCGACTTCGCGAACGGGATCGTCATCGTCGCCTGGCCATCCTTCACGACGACCTTCCGCGAATAGTACCACGCCTCGGTACCCGACGGATCGAACACCTTCACCCGCACCACGGTATCGACCGTTCCCGGTTCCCCATTCCCCGTTCCCCGTTCCCCATACCTGATACGCACATCCGCCCCGTTCGCCGAGACCGCCATCTTCGGCTCCGTGTCTAAAAGTTCGAACGCATACGCCCGCCCCTTCGAGAGCGGCAGGCGGAAGCGGTCGCCCTGCCCGATCTTTTGTCCGGAAACGAGATCGTAGAGATGTCCTTTCTTCGGGAACACGAAATCCACCAGACGCGATCCCTTCTTCTCGTTCGAGACGACGCACCAGACCGGCTCTCCGTGCCGTCCAATGCGCGGCCAAACGGAGACGAGCCGTACGCGCGAACCGTCCACCGCGTCGCGAATCAAGAGGCGCGGCGCGCCCACGACGGTGGCGAGCGCCTTTTCGAGCCGATCCTGCTCGGCGGCGATGGCGGCGGCGTTCTTTTCGTCGCCCGGGTATTCCAGTGCCTTGAGATAGCCGATCTCCGGCGTCTCGGCAAGCATCGTCACGCACCCGGCGAGCGGCGAGACCTTGCGCGGACGGCAGTTCGCCTCGCGCCGCGCCGGAACGCCCTCGGCCAGCACAGCGCCGCCCTTCGCCGCAAAGCGTTTCACGGCGGCGATTTCGCCGTCGCCCATCGCGCAGGCGTCAGCGAGGATCAGCGCCTTGTAGGCGCGCTTCTCGAACGTGCCATCCGCAAGCTGCTCGTAGGAGACGAAATCGAAGTCGTAGCCGAGATGCCGCAGAAGCGCGATGTATTTCTCGCGCAGCGCGTTGTGATCCTTCATGCGGTTCTCGAAGAACGCCGCACGGATGGATGCCTGCGAGTAAAGGATGGCGATCGGCGGTTTGTTGAGAAGGTTGTTGAGGAAGTGCTTGCCGACGCCGGCGGCAACGCGGTCCATGCCCGGCTTCGCGTCACGGTAGCCGCTGCTCCACGTCCAGTCGGGGTTGAAGATCGAAAGGTCGTGGAAGCCCATGATGCCGCGGCAGCCGTTGAAGAGCGTCAGCCAAACGCCGATCGCGGCACGGTTGCCCTGACTCGAATAGCCCCAGTTCCACGGCATGAAATCGCCTTTGGGATTGAAGGAGCGGTGAATATCGACCTGTCCGCCCACGCCGTAACTGAGGGCACCGCCGAGCACGTTGACCTGCTTCCACCAGTCCATGCCGCCGTAGGCGGTCGGCGGCTGGGTTCCGGAAATCGACGTCCCCACGTTCGGATCCTCCGCCTGGAATATCTTACGCGCGTAGTCAAGCGAGTTGGCAAGCCTTCCGTCCATGAACTCCAGATGGTCTGCCCACCCGGCCACATGCCGCTCGCCGCCCGGCGCCCACACCTCCTGACGCGTGAATGGCACCACGGCCTCCCAATCCTTGAAATCCGTCTCCCACGCGGCGTTGAGCGCAGCGAGCGTCCCATACCGCTCCTTGAGGAACTTGCGGAATTCGGCGAGGCAGTGCGGCGAGAAGCAGAAGTCGATCGGCGTGCCGCCGTAGCCGGTAAGGGACTGCTCGTCGCCGAACCACACGTAGCGGATGCCGAGATTGGCGATGCGCTGCGCCACGGCGGAAAGATCCTTCTTCTGCCGCGCGAAGAACGCGGGATCGGAAAGGCACGTCTTCCGCACGAGCGTCATCTTATCGCCCGTCTTGGAATATTCCGCCGGCTCCGTGCTCCTGCCGAGACCTGCCCCCGAAAGGATCGTCGGCTCGAATCCGTGGCGCATCGCGAAGTCGATGGCCATGCGCCACTGGTTGGCGATGTTGGCAGAAAGGTTCATCTCGCGAAAGAGTTTCGCGAACTCGGGCCAAAGATACTCGCGGAGGCGCTCGCCCGTCCAGAGGCCGAACGTGAAATCGTCGTGCGGCCACTTCGTCGGATCGGGACGGGCACGGATCTCGGCGCGGAGACGGTCAATCTCCTTCCCACCATCCATCAGCCTCGCCGTCGTCTCGTACATGCGCGCGGGCAGCTCGTTGGAGATCATGAAATCGGCGGCGACTTCGGCGGCGGCGGGCAAGACCTTCTCGTCCAAAAGCCGCCCGAACGAATCGCGGAACTCAAACCGCACGGACTTGCCGGCGACATCGCCCGAAACGGACGCCTTCAGTTTCACCGTATCGCCATCCCGGTACGCGCCGCCCTTGGCCGCATCGCGGTCGGCCGCAAACGAGGCGAGCGATGCAGCCGGACGATTCTCAAACGCCCATGCACCCCACGTCATCACGCGCCCATCTCCGTCGCGTAGCACGGCCTCAAACGCGAGTGGTCCCGAATATGGCGCAAGGCCGTCGAGCGACAAGTCGCGTACCGTCGCACCGACCTTCAGCGAAATGGATTCGTTTCCTTGCGCAAGGACTCGTCCGAAACGGTCGCGCACCGTCCACTTGAGAACACCATTGGCGTCTGCACGTACGACAATGCCAAAATGGGCGCGGACTTTGGAGACCATTGTGCTTCCAACCTTTGCGTGCGACACTTGTATTCCGACCTTCCTGAACGCCGCCGGCATCTCGACGTTCGTCGCGCGCAGGAGGCACTTCGCGATGAGCGAATAGTAGTATTCGACCGGCGCGGCATGGTCGGGATAGTAGTCCCTCAAATTCGGCGTGATGCCCGTCGTGTTGTTCAAGGCGCCGAAGATCGCCGCGTACGGAAGATGGATGACGCGGCCCTTGCCAAGCGCGTTCTCGGTGAGCCAAGGTGAGTCCCCCGCCTTGGCGTGGACGGTCGCGCCGTCCGCCTTGAACGCATACGACGGCTCGGCGCCGAGCAGCCCAAACGGGACATCCGCGAATGCCTCGCCCACCGCCGTCGGCGCAAGGCGCACCATCTTCGGCGCACAGCCGGTGCGGAAGATCTCGGGTTCGTCGCGATCCTGCCCAATCCACACAAGTCCGCAACCCGCCTTCACTTTCTCAAGAATCAGCTTCTTCGCCGCCTTCGGGAAAATCTCCCACGGAAGCCCGCCCACGAGAATCGCGTCCGCATCCTTCTTCAGCGTCTTGATCAGATTCTCCTCCACGTCGGCGGTGGAAAGCGAACCGAAATAGTCGCCGTTGTCGTAGATGGGGTTCGAGATCGTGCGCTGCTTGGGCCGGTTGCGGTAGTAGTGGAGCGCGATGGAGGTGGTGAGCAGTTCGCAGTCAAAGCGGTCCGCAAAGAAGCCGAGCTCCACATTGTCTCCCACGCCCGTGAGGGCGATCACGCGCATCTTCTTCGCCGCGAGCGGCTTGGCGAACGGCACGCACACCTGATGGGGAAGATTCGTGTAGCACGTGAGGTCGAAGCTCTTCATGTCGCTCGTGCGGCTCGCCTCCGTTGGCGCGAGCGTCCACGCCCCCTCTTTCGGCGGCGCTTCGAGGCGGCACACCTCTTTGCCGTCCTTCTCGAGGATCACGGTCGTCGCGTCCGCCTTGAACGTGCGGACTTCGCCCGGCTTCGCGAACGTCAGCTCCACCGTCTTGCCGTCCGCCTTCGCCGTCACCTTGCCGCGCCGCGAGTTGAACACCTTCACCGTGCCGCCGACAATCTCGCCCACCAGTCCGCCGCCTGCGCCGGACACCTTCGAAAGCCCCTTGAAAGCTATCACCTCGGTCGGCACCGAATACGACTTCCCGTTGTCGATCGACACGGGGATCATCCGCCACTCAAGCGTCGGCACAACATCGGACGCGAGCCAGCTGTAGAAGCTCTTCACCTCCTTGAACGGCATCGTCACCGCGACGCCACGCCCAAGGTCGTCCACCGCCGCCATCCAGCCGCGCGACGGGTGGTGGATCCACCGCTCCTGCGGACGCTTGTCGCGCTCGATCTCCACGATTCCTTCGTCCGAGGGGTAGTAGTAGGAGCACAGCCGCCCGTTGATGCCGAGCGTGGTGTGGATGAGCAGTCCGTATATCTGCGCGCTCATCGCGTCCGGCAGGTTGCCGAACTCGTAATCGACCCTGAATGCCGTGGAATCGTCGTAGAGCGTGTACTTCTTATCGATCACGAGGAAGTCCGTGCCGCCGCCCTGCGCGTTGCCGCGCGCCTCCAGACCGCAGAAACCGTCTCCGCTGAACGGCTTCAGCGTGAACGGCTTCTTGAGGTAGAACCACTTGTTGCCGCGCCGCGACCAGTCAAACTCGCTGAACGTTCCAGCGTCGGGCTTCACGTTCGTAAGCTCCGCGTCGAGGAACTTCGACCGGAGACTCAGCACGCGTCCGCCGAGCGGCGAAACCAGCATCTCGAACTGCCCATTCTCCACCTTCGTCAGGTTCCCCGGCAGCGCCGCCCTCGCTGCCGCAATGTCGGTTTCCTTTGCGGCAGGCGGCGCGGCTTCCTTACGCAAAGGGCTGGGGGGCTTTGCGTTCTCTGTGTTCTTTGCGGCTAAAACCGCTCCCGCCTTGCCGTCATCAAGCACGATTTCCGATAGTGCGCCCCACGCATGGGTCTTCACCACCACCTTCACCTTCACCGCCTTCGCCGCCACCGGCACGCGCAGGGTGAGGTTCGTGCACGACGCATCGATCACCGGCGGCTTGCCGCTGTACTTCGAAATCGGCACCGGCACGGACTTCGGCTTGTCGTATTCGCCGGAGCCGTCCGCATCCACCGCCACCTCCACCTCGTGCATCAGGTACCAGTTCGTCGTTTTCTTGACCGTCACCACGACCTCGGCGATCTCGGTTGCCGCCGGCAGCTCGCACACCACCACGCCCTGCGGTCCCTTCCAGTACGCAGAAGTCTTCAGGTTGCCGTCATTGATCGCGCCGCTCTTCGTTTCGGTCACCTTCTGCGGCGAGAGGATTCTGTACGTGTACGCCACCGGTGCCGCGCCGCACGCCAGCGCACACATCGCCGCCGAAAAACACAAAAAGCCTCTGATTCTCATATTCCTCCCTCTCCTTAAGTTTTACGCGCAATATTCTATCAAAACACCCGCCCCAAAAACAATTATTATCATACCCTTCCACTTCCATGGTGTCACCCGATGGAATCTACAGGGTCTGTCCCCGCGAGAATCGAAGCGTTCGACCCTCTATCGCATCGCTATTTGGCCGTCAGAAGATCAAGGGTGCGACCGACCGCGAGACGCCAGGCATCAACCTTCTTCTGGTCACGCGCCTTCACGATTTCACCGCGTTCAGCCAGAAGCGACCGCGCCCAGGCCAGCAATTCCGCTGAAGGGCGGCTCGCCGCGTCCAGCGCCTCAACGCGTGCGAGCGCCTTCTCCAGCGCATCCATGTACGCAACATCCTCCAGTCCTTCCCGCACCGCCTCCAGCCGCTTGGTCGGGACCGGCTTCTTGTCGTTGCCGCGCCAGCACAGCCCTTCATCGATACCATCGCGGGAATCCCATCCGTCATCCCCTTCCGGCGTGAAGATCGTGTAGTAGGCCATTCCGTCCAGCTCCATCAAACGGCATTCCCATGGATAGAACCTGAAATATTCCAGAACGTCCCGCCGCTGCATATACCGACGGCACTGGTAGCTCCAGACCTTCGCCCCCTTGGATTTCAGGACGCGCCGCGTCTCCGGCCCGCGAACCGGATCTTTCAGGAGTCCGTGTATGACCGTCCACATCTTGTAGAACTCGGGCAGTTTCGCCTCCTCGATCTGCTCCAGCGTGGCCCCCGTCGGCGGCGGCGTGGAGAGCAGCACCGCCTGAAACCACAGGTTTGTGTTCCAGGCCCAAACCGCCTCACGCTCCTTCGCGCGTTTCGGTATGTCCCGCGCCACGAACTCGTCGCTGATGAGTCCCTTGAACACAAACTCGTCGTCACGGAAGCCCAATCCATGCAAGCGGTCCACCATGATCTTGTACCATTCCAACTGCGGAGGAGTGACCCACCCCATGACAAACTTCATGTCCAGCTCCTTCGCCACCCGGAAGAACTCCCCGCCCGCGTTCAAGGCGAGCTCGCGGTTGAACCCCTTTTCCCACAGCGCCTTGGACGGCCAGACGACGTTCCGGTCGTTCTTGAGTCCGTAGCAGTACCGCCGCGCCTGCGTCCAGCCGTACATGACATGATATTCGTGCATGAGCTTCAGCAGCGCCACCTCATCGCAGCGGAAAAGCTCCGGCCCCCAGAAGAATGACGGGAGCGGCCAATCCTTCGTCTCCGGCAGCGAGAAGTTCCACACCTTCACCGTCACGGGGATCTCGCGGTCGGCAATGGAGGCGTCATACGCAGGCTTCAGGACGATCTTTGTTTCGTACTCCCCCGGCGGCACGCCGCGCGAATTGAACGTGATCCACACGCGCTTCGCGACGCCCGGCGAGAGCGTGACGACGTTCCCCGGCGACCGGACATGCGGTGCCGTCATCACGTCCCCCTCGAACCGGATGAACGGCTCCATCGCCACCTCGAAGTTGTCGCCGGAGATGAACGTCTTGCCCTTCGAAACCGGTATCGGAACGATGCGGATGTCAAGTCCGGCCCCGGCAAGCGCGCCCGCAAGCTCGAGGCACACCGCCTCGCGCTCGTTTCCCGCCTGCTCGAAAACAAGCCGTTCCGGCATGCGCCCGGCCGCATGCGGCGGACGGTCTTTCGGCGAACCCTTCTCCCACAGATCCGCAGGCCAGACGAAATACGACCAGTCGGATACGAAGTGGCCAAATCCCTCCACCGCGCCAAGGAAACGTTTCGCGGCATCCGGCGAGACGTCCCTTCCGCCCCGCACCGCTTCGCCGCTTCCGCGCTCGAACGCATCAAGCTCTTCCTGCATCTGCGCAATCCCCAACCGCGCCTGGCGGAAAAGCGGATGCTCCTCGCCCGCGAACGCCGCCGCGCCACCGGAGAGTTCTCCAAGCCGCCGCTTCGCCCCGTCTAAACTGTCTTTCAGCGTCTTGCGGAACTCCCTTTGGCGGCAGGTGGCCATCTCCTCCGAAAGTGCTGCGGCGTTCGCCCCGGTCGGTGCGGCGAACCGAAGCTTCCCGAAAGCCTCCGTTTTCGCAAACGACGCAAGAACACCTTTTTCGTATCCCGCCATGCGCGGGACCGAACCGACTGCCTTCGTCGGCGCATGGACAGTGCGGCACAGACGGAACCCGATGAAATCTCCGGCGATCGGGCGCGCCATCGGAACGCCGGCGTAAGGGAGCTTGTACTCGAACGTCCACCGGTCGCCGTGCCGGACGGCTTTCGCATTGCGCTTCCGCGTCCAGTATTCGCGGTTCCCGTTCTTCAGGTCGGCAATCGATCCAAGGGGATTGATGACAAAGTGATAGGGCGTGGCCGCGCCCTCGACCGGCAGGCAGAGCGAAAACTCAAGGTTGTCGTCATCCCATATCGGCTGATCCCGCTGGTCGTACCGGGCGCGCGCGGAGTCCATCGGCTGGAACATCTCGCCGCCGATATAAAGCGCCGTCTTGGAGTACAGCGCCTTCACGGTGCCGCGATACGGATAGGGCGCACCGTCCGCGCAGAGGACGACCTGTGGCATTGGCTCGGCGGCGTCCCACTCTTTGCGGGAGAAGGAACCTTCCGGCTCAAAATCCTGCTCGACAAACGCGGCGGTGAACTCCTCTTTCGCGTCTGCAAGCGTGACGGCGGCCGTCCCCGCCGCCGGCATCACCTCGAAAACCTTCGCCGCCGATGCGCCCGCCTCGAATGCTGCGAAGATGAATGTAAAATGCAATATGTAAAATGTAAAATGTTTCATCGCTCTTTCCTCTATCAACTACCAACTAATCACCGCCCAAGCAACTCGGCGAACTTCGGCATCACGGCGTCGCGCCACAGTTCATAGCCGGCATGGTGCGGATGCAGAAGATCATCAATCATCAAGCCCGGCTTGAACTCCCCGTCCGCCCCCAGAAATCGATCCGTGAAATCATACCAGATGACGCGTTCGCCATCTGCGTAGCCTTTGATGATTTCGTTCACGCGAGCGATGCGTACGCGCTTTGCATCACCCGCATGTCCTCTCGGAAAGATCGGGAGCAGCAGAATCTTCGCTTCCGGCTGGCGGCGCTTCACGGCTTCTATGATCTTTTTCACTCCGAGTGCGGTATCTTCGGGGCTGTCGCCATTGTTGTTCGTACCGATCATGACCTGAACAATCTTCGCCTTGTAGCCGTCGAGCTCGCCGTTCTCGCAACGCCACAGGACGTTCTCGGTATGGTCGCCGCCGTAGCCCAGATTGAGCAGCGCATACTTCTCACGCATTCCATCGAACACGTCGCGTCCGCAGCTCCAGTACGTGAAATCCTCCCAGAAATGCGTGATCGAATCTCCAAGCATCACGACGTCATACTCCCCCTTGCCGCCCGCGATCTCGTTCTGCTTCTCCTCAAGGCGGTTGAGCCACCACCATTTTCCCCGGCTGCCGGAGATGTCAATCCGGGCCTTGGGCATGCATGTGCGCGGCAACGCGGATTGGGAACATTCCACGTCCTCCCCGCACCAGACGACGCGCTTGCCGTCTGCCAGTCGCCGTATCTCGCGGTTCACGACATCGCTGCGCGGATAGCGAGCGAACGGATGCAGCAGCAACACGGCGTCTGGCACGGCATCGCGTAACGCATCCACAACCGCACGCACGCCGCAGATCGCCGCGATAGGGTTCCTTCCGTCATCCGCATCCAATTCAATCTCCACGGTCTTGGCCTGCGATCCCTGAAGTTCACCGTCCGCAATTCGCCACAACGCCTCCTCGGATGCCCCTCGCACGAAACCGGCCGTGTCGGACCAATGCCGGACAATCGGACGCGTCCCTTGCGCGGGCTTGCGCGGCGAAAGCGATGCGGTCTTCGGCGGATCCTTCCACGCGCGTTTTTCATGCACGAGGAAGTCGAACACGAGCGGATAATGGTCCGAAAGATCCTCTACATGCCCGCCTGTCGCGACCCGGAACTCGTACGGCTGCACGCGCGCCGGATCATAGAATACATGATCCAGCCGCATCGTCCGGGCGGCCTTGTCGAGGGGCGTGCCGTGGTACGCACCGTCAGGGCCACGCACCGGGAAGCCGTGCCAGCTCGGGCGCGTATCCTTGCCGGGCGCTGCCTCCTGCCCGCTCCGCCATCCAAGCCGGTTCAACTCCGTGATGGCGGAGGTCGCGCGCCCGGCGTTCAAATCGCCGCCGCCCACTATCGCCGCAGAGTTCCTTTCCGCCGCCGCCGACAATTCGAAATGAAGCCGTCTTGCGTTC
Organism: uncultured bacterium; assembly: GCA_902779565.1. Taxonomy (GTDB): domain Bacteria; phylum Verrucomicrobiota; class Kiritimatiellia; order RFP12; family UBA1067; genus UBA1731. The sequence goes on from CACZCD010000016.1 coordinate 11,857, forward strand.
TCCATGCGTATGTAGTCGTCGCCCTCGCCGTCGGTGCGCCACCAGAAGTGCGTGGAAAACGCCAAGATCCTTTCGCCCGTATTCACATCCTTGACGGCCACCCAAACCGCACCCTTTGACTTGTCGAGCTCGGGATGGAACAGGATCGAACCCTTCTCCAAAAGCGTGAATTTGTCCTTCCGGAACAAGATCGGCGTAAAGGAATCGCCGCCTTTGTCTCCCATCTTCCGTCCGACCGCCTCGAATTTGTTCGTGAGGTCACCCATGAGACGCGAGGCCCAGAAGTTGGCGGTCATCTCCTGCAGGGCGATGAAGTCCGGGTTGAGGTTTTTCAGTATCGACGCCTCGCGCGCATCACGCTCCTGCGGCGGATTGCCAAAATAGTCGCCCCAGATGTTGAACGTCACATACCGGTACGGCGCGGCACACGCCGCAGAGGCGAAAACAAAGCACCCGATGCAAAATGCAAGATGCTTGTAGAACGCAACTGTCTCTTTCATCGTTATTTGCCTTTCACTTTTCGTATGACCTTATCGGCCACAGGGTACGGTCGCACCATGTTGTCTCCCCTTCATTTGCTGTCCCCAGAAATCGCGGATGTTCCGAACAGGACTTCGTGCGGCGCGAGCGTCCGGCCATCAGCGAGGGTCCGTCGCTTGTCGGAAAAGTTGACCGTCACGGTGAATCCGCCGGAAAAGCGACTCTGTTGCACGAGGCGATCGGCGGAAAGCCACCTGTATTCCAAGAGAAGGGAGTCCGCCGTCTCCTTCGCCGTGCGGGCCGCCACCTTCACGCTTTCGGACAAACGTTCCTTCTGCTTGGCGAACGTCTCCGGCGTGAAGAGGTACATGGGCGCCGTGCCGGTAATCGCATTAAGCGCATCGCGCTGCCACCATGTATCGAGGAAACGGTTGTTGTAGTCTGTCCAGTACCAATACGATGACACGCAGTCATGGAATACCATTTCCCAGAACGGATAGCGCGTGGCCGGATCGATTGCGTATTTCATCACGGCCGGAGACGTCTCGTATGTCTTCCACATATTCCGTCCGCCATCCACCCGCCACGTGTAGGCGGAGAAATTGCCTTCAAGGTAGTCGCACTCAGGGACGAAGCATTCCAATCCCTCCTCCGTACCTGTAACAAGGCCGAACTCCCTGCCGGGTATTCCCAGCATTTCACGTCGCGCCGATACGGCCTGACGTAGCGTAAGGGGATGGCGCGGGTTGTGGCATTCGGTAATGCCAGTCCCGGTCACGTCATAGAAACGGGCTCTGTACGGTGCCTCAGCCAGCCGCTCACGCAGACGTCTGCGCATATACCATCCGCCGCACGCCTGGCAGATCTTCAGACAGCCGACGGCAGGCTTCCCCGGATTCTCCTTGAGCGCCACCTTCCATCCGCGCACAATCCGACCCTCGGCATCCATCACATAGTCGCCGCGCTCCCACACCTCTGGCGGCCAATGCGGGCGTGTCGCATCTATCCTCGGCAGCATTTCCGGCTCCATGGCATCGTGGACGATGTCGTATTCTGTCGTCAGGACGCCAGGGATCCGTGCGAGCTCCACTACTTCGTCCGGCTCAACCCAGGCGCCAAGGTCGTGACGTGTAACGGTGGAGAACAGCATGTTCCCGAACCCGAGGCGGCGCAGTTCACGCGCCACCTGCGCCTTGTCCCGGCGTTCAGTCCAATACCAGATGTTCGGTGCCCCCTTAAGCATCCGCAGACCTTCGGCGATCCTGGGGTTGCGTCTCGCCTTTTCGGCGAACGTAACGCGAAATCCGCGCCGCTCCATCTCGGCTCGATAGCGGGCCGCCAATGCGCCGGGCGAGGCATGGTCGAAGAACACCACGCGCAGTCGCCGCGCGTAGCCGAACCTGCCGTTCTCGGCCCGCCATTCCACGCCCATGCCGAGCCTTCCGTTGGATCTTTCACGGAAAGTGGTCTCGGCGTCTGTCGGCGTCTCGATGATCGTCAGCGCACCGGCTTCCTGCCGCATCACACCGTCACCGTCCGGAAGCTCGGCATACTGCGCGAAGCACGCCATCTTCATGAAGCCCGTGTAAAGGCGCATGCGCGACATGTCCCAGTCTGCGACATACTCCCCGAAATCCCAACCTTCGGCGGGGAAGCTGTAGCCGCACCCCATCGGCACGAAGATGCGGTCGTGCGACTGCGCCTCCAGCGGCTTCAGCGCCAGGAACCTCGCCGGAACCGCAATGTCGGGCGGTGCCGTGAAATCGAACGCGAGTTCGCTCCCGTCCGCCACGACGGATATCTTCACGCCGTCCGCAGGAGACGAACCGGCGTCGTCCAGGGTTTTCCAGATGCGGCCGCAACGCTTGTCGCGGACCTCCAGTGCGCCGACTTGCGTGTCGAACCGTCCAGAGAGGCAGTCCGTCTCGAAAGAGATCGTCTCCCCGCAAAGCGCCGCCGCGCACGAGATGGCGGCAGCAACAAAATACAACCTGACGGAAGAATCGCCCATCCTATCTGGCTCCGCCCATCCCGTCGATCACCCGGCCCACCGCAAGACGCCATTCGTCAAGCTTTGACTGGTCGTCCGACTTCACGATCGCTTCACGCTCAGCCAAGAGCCTCTTCGCCTCGGTCAAAACCGTAGCGGGCGGACGTTTCTCAGCAGCGGCCGATTCGGCACGCGCAATCACCTTCTCAAGGGCGTCCATGTAGGCGACATCCTCAAGCCCCTCACGGAACGCCTCCAGCTGCTTCGTGGGCACGTTCTTCCGGTCGAGTCCGCGCCAGGTGATGCCGTCGTCGAATCCGTCCTTGGAATCCCAGCCATCGCCCTGCGCACTGAAGAAGGTCCACATCGCCACGCCGTCCAACCCGCGCAACCAGCAACGCCAGGGATAGAGGCGATAGTATTTCCGGATGCCCTTCTTGTGCATGAACCGCGCGCAGTTGTAGCTCCACACCTCCTTGCCGGCGTCACGGATCATCTTCACAGTTTCAGGACCGCGCACGGGGTCGTCAAACAAACTGTCGATCACCGTCCACTGCGTGTAGAATTGCGGGAGCTTGGCATCGATCATGTCCTGCACCGACGCGCCGGTCGGCGGCGGCGTGGAGAGAAGCGTCGCCTGGAAGTGGAGATTCGTGTTCCAGCTCCACACCTCCTCGCGTCGCTTCGCGCTCGTCAGGAGATCCGCCTTCACGAATTCGTCGCGCAGGAGCCCCTTGTACACGAAATCCTCGTAGGCGAACCCCCTATCGAGGAGTCGCTTGGTCATCAGCTTGAACCAGTCCATCGAGGACGGCGTGGACCATCCGATCACGAAACGCATGTTGAGTTCGCGCGCCTTGTCGAGGAACGCCTGGTTGCCGTGCAACGCCACCTCGTCGTCGAAGTCGTGGTCGGGGTTCTGCTTCGCCTTGCCCTTGTTGGCGCTCCAATAGACATGCCGCTCGCGGCAGATGCCGTACCGGTAGCGGTGGAACTCCGTCCAGCCATGCGTGATGTGGTGATCGTGCGCCATCTCAAGCTGCGCGGCCTCGTCGTTGCCGAATGAGAACGATCCCCAGAAGAAGCTTTTGAGCGGCCAGTCGCGCGTTTCTGGGAGCGCGAACCGCCACACCTTCGCCTCCACGGGCACCGAGCGCGCAACCACCTGAAGGTCGTTCAGTGGCTTGAATTTCAGTTCGGTCCTGTACGTATCGGCACCCACGCCGCGCGAGTTGAACACGAACCAAACGCGGACCGTGCGCCCCGGCGTGACGGTCACGATGCTTCCGGGCGCGCGCACGAGCGGCATGGTGAACACCTCCCCTTCGATCTGCACGAACGGCTCCTCATAGATCTCGAAGGCGTCGGACGAAAGATACTGCCCTTTCGGCGAATAGATGTAGCCGTTCACGCCGATAGCCTCGGGCCAGAGCCGCAGATCAAGACGCGATCCGCACAGCAGACCGTGAATCGCGAGGCAGATCTGCTCGCGCTCGTTGCCGGCCTGTTCGAACGCCAGCTTCTTCGGCATCGGCTTCGCATCGGCGGCAGGGAGGTCGCCCTCGGAACCGTTCGCCCACGGATCCACCGTCCACGCCACGTAGGCATGTTCGTTCGCATACTGCTCAAATGCATCCGCCGCCGCAAGAAACGAGTCAGCTTCAGCTTTGTCTATCGGCTTCCGCGCGGCGAGTGCCGCCTCATGGCTCCGCTCAAACGCATCTAAACGCTCCGACATCTCGCGCACCTTCGCCAAGGCCTCGGCATAGACCGGATGCTTGGAGCGCTTGAAATACTCCGTGCCGCCGCGCACCTCGTCGAACCGCTTCACAAACGCGTCGTACCGCTTGTAGAACCGTTTGCGCGCGAGGTCGGCGGCGTATTCGCGGTCGGCCGCGAGAATCGCCTCGGCACCTTCGCCCGTCGGCGCCGAAAAAAGCAGCTTCGCGAACCGTCCACGCTGGTCGTTGCCCGGGTCGATAAGGTAGGGCGTGGTGCCATGATAGCGTTGTTCGCCGTCGTGGATCCACCGGCAGAACCGCGCGCCGATGAAGTCGCCCGAAACGGGACGGTCCATCATACCGGCAAAGGGGATCCTGCACTCAAGCGTCCAACGGTCGTCGTATCGCTTTGCCACCGTCTCGATGCCGTCGTTGGACCACACGACGTTCCCGTCCAAAAGGTCCGCGATGGTGCCGAGCGGATTGATGACGAACTGGAAGAGACCGTTCTTGCCGTTCTCCAACGGGATGAACAGGAACAGCTCAAGATTGTCATCGCCCCACGTCGGCATGTCCCGCTGATCCCACTTGAACAGCGCCTTGGAGAGATCCTGCCACATCGTCGCACCGATGTAGATCGCCGTCTTCGACCACAGCACGCGTATCTCGTCCTTGTACGGAAGCGGCTTCCCGTGCTGGTACATGTTCTGCGGCAGAACCTTCGCCGTCTTCCAGACGGGCTTGTCGAGGTTCCCGTCGAGCTTATAATCCACCGTGTAGGCGGCAGGGAACACCTCGTCGGTATCGACCACCGGCTGCAACGCCGCGAATGCGCAAGACGCCGCCAGCGCCACCATCATCGCTACACCAGTCTTCATCTCCATATCCCTTTCTTTCTTTTACTCCACTAACAACTAACGACTGACCACTAACTTATACACATGCACCCCGAACGGCTCGAAATCATCCTCGAACACACCCTGCGAAAGCGCCACCGTGCGCCCTTCCCACGACACGCCAACCTTCGCCGCCTTCACAGGGCCGAGATTGAAGCGCGCCCGCACCTTCTCGTTCGCCGCATTCACCGCCATCAGACAGATCACATCCTTCCGTCTTTTCAGCAGCATCGTCACCGCCGGCTTGCCGAGCGGATCCGTCTTGGGCCCTTCGACGATTTCCGGTACCGGGGGCTGCGGTGGCGTCCGCTCCAGCAGCAGCGGCGAAAGAGCCGCAATCCGCCGCGTGATGTTGGTCATCGCGGCCCAGTCCTCCGGCGTGCGGAACATCCCCGAATAGCGTGTGCCCTTCTCCCCGATCTCTCCGCCGTACTTGAACCAGGTGATGCCGTTGCCGCCGTGGATGATGGCGGCAAAGCTCATCGCATACATCTCCTGCGCCGTCGGGTAGCGTTTCCATCCCTTGCCGTGGAAGCATTGGAGGATCGGCCACACGCCGATGTTGCGCGAGCCGTCGCCGTATTTGCGTATGTCGGCCCAGCACCGATCCATGTCACGGCAGACCTCCGCCACGCACCGCTCGTCCTTGAAGCCGTCAATCGGATAGATCTCCGGCATGAACACATCGGCATAGTTCACGTACTCCTGGTAGTTGGACTTTGCCGCCTTCGCGCGCACGCCATCCGCATGGCACGTGATGCGGGTGCCGTCGATCATCCGCGCCGCCTCGTCGCGGTCCAAGAGCTGTCCGGGCGTTGTGTTCATTGAGGTGTCGTCGCCGATGTACCAGGCGAGCACGGTCCTATCGACCCGTCCTGTCGCCATGAACCACAAATCCTTTTCGCGCCCCGCCCCTTTGCCGTCAGTCCATTGCATCGCACCATGCTTCGCCGCCGCCGCGAACAGTTCCGGGGAGAAGCGATCCCCGTAGGAGTGCATCAAGTTCAACCCGGCCTTCTTCAGGTCGCGCACGGCCACGTCGAAACTGTTGCTGTTGAAATCGTATGGGCTTACGGCATACATGCCGATGGGGAAGAACGGCTTGCCGCCCACGAGAGCCATGCCATCGTCTCGGAGCGTCACCGCCAGCCTGCGCGGACGCTCTCCAACGAGGAACGCCTTGCGCGCGACCGCCGCGTTGCCGAGGATGTCGCTCGCCGCGATGTCGGCGTCCGTCACCGCCACCGAGGACCAGTCCACCGCCGTGTAGTCCGTGATCTCGTACGTCGCCTTCACGTTCGCGTCCTCCGACGGACTCGTGAACCGGCTCCGCACAATCGGCGCACGAAGATCGGGAATACGTTCATCCGGCACGGCATCCCCTTCTGCCAGCAGCGTGAGACGCAAGTTCCGCACGCACACCTTCTCGCCGGGCGGCAGGTTGGGTCCGTCCACCCCGAACTGCACCTCCACCTTCGCCGCCCCTTTCGGCACCGCGCCCGCGAAACGGAATCGCGCAAACGCCCCCTTCCGGAACTCCAGGCTCAGCCGCCGCCGCCCGATACGCTTGCCGTCCGCATCAAGCCAGTTGACGGCGTTGTCCCAGGTCTCGCCGGAGGTTTCCGGATTTATCCAGTCCTTGTCGGCGCGGATCTCGAACTCAAGCGCATACGCCGTTGCCTCTTTCGCCACCGGCACCGGACGCGAATAGACGCCCCACGCCGTCTCACAGACGGACGTCTTCGTGCAGACCACCACGAAGTCCGCGCCCGCCGCCGCCGCTCCCGTCAACGCGCGCGTCCGCCCCTCGTAGTGCGATTGCCGTCCTCCCTCGAACGACGGCCTCAGCGAAACCGGTGACCCCTCCGAAACATGGACAGCAAACGCCAGGACGGCAAATGCTGCCATCACCACATCTTTGCTTCTCCGCATCTCTGCTTCCCTGCGTTAAATCCCGTCTCTCAGCGGATCAGGAAAGTGCTTCCCTTGAAGTCGTAGGTGAACGCAAGCGCATCATCCGCGACCGACAGCGTGGCGGCGCTTGGCCGCACCCCGCCCGTCAAGGTGAAGGCAGTGCCGCCCTCGGCCTCCTCCACGCCAAGCGCCGGCGCGATCACCGGCACGGCGTTGGCCGGTGCGCGATTCCCCTGCACCGCGACGGAGTAGCTCATCGACTCCGGGAGCGTGAGCTTGCCCGAAATCGCGAGCGGTGCCGCCGCGCCGAAGAACGGGAACGCCAGCGAGGAACCCGTATCGAAGACCAGGTTCGAGAGCGAGACGTCGCCGAAGTTCTCGTACCATCCCGTCGGCAGGGACGCCGCGTCGAACGCCACTCCGCTCGGCACCACGTAGCTCGCCACCAGCGCTGGCACAGCATTGCTCGCAACGATCTTGCTCCCCGTCTTGCCGGGCAGCACGAACCCGATCCCGATCGGATCCTTCGGATCGATGATTCGCACCTGAACGGGATTGGCGGTGGACGTGCCGTTGTTGGTGTCGAAGAAAAGCCCGTCCGCCTCGAAGTTGTGGAACGAGAAGATGCTGCCTGAAGCGAGGCCAAGCATTTTGAGCCGGGATCCCTCCGTGCAGGTCCAGGTGCATTGGGCGAGTTCCGTCTCGTTCGTCGTGTCGGGCATTCGGGTCTGGTTCAGCACCTGCATCGTCGCCCTGCCGTCGATGAGCGCCGAACAGCGTCCAGCCCCCGTGAACATCACATTGACGTACCCGGCACCGCCCCCGTTGAAGCACAACGTACCGTTTCGGAGTATCACCTTGGCATTTTCGGTGGTTGCGGAACTGTTGCAGGTGATGCGACATCCCGTCTTGAACATGCCTGTTTCCACCTGAATGATGCCGCCAGAGTATATTGTGAAATTGTCATACAGATGAATGTACGATCCGCCGGTGATGAGAATCTTGGACTCGTACGTCCCGCCGCTTCTGCCAAGATAGGTGTAGCAGTTGCCGGAAATCTTTTCGTAAGTGCCGCCGGTGGCGATCTCAAGGCAGGCATCGCGCGAGGTGTTGCGATCGAGGCGAAGGTACTGCCAGGCGTTCCTCACCCGGATGTAGCCGCCATCGCGCACGGTCATGTGCCCGCCCGTGAAATTCTGCTCGCCGTAGACGTCGTATTGGCCCGTCACGTCGGCGTTGCCCGTGTTCATGCTGAAGCCCCGCAGCTGGCCGCCGCCGGAGAAGATGATGAGCCCGGGCGAATCGATGTTGAGGGTTGCCGTCGTGTTGCCTGCGGAACTCGCCGCTCCCGTTGTCACCGAGATTGCGCCCGCGACGGTGCCGGTGACGGATGCGTCGAACGTCTTGTAATGGACGGTGTTCGTGTACCAGGTCGGCGCAGCGAGCGTGGCCGTGCGGCGGAACATCACGGTCGAGCCGTCCCAGAGCGCCAGCGAGGCGTTCGCGCCAAGCCCGTTTCCGTAGATAAACAACGTTTCCCCGTTGTTCACCGTCACCTCGCCCGCCACATCCGCATCCGTCACGACAAGCCGCGAAGGTTCAGCCAAAGCCTTCGTGCCGCCCATCTGCGTTTGGGCATTAAATCCAGTGGCGTCAATCAACAGAAGTGCGCCGCTACCCTCCGTAGTGACCGTCTTGCCCGATGGGATGGAACTTGCCCGCTCCAGCATGAGCGTACCGCCAGAGACAACGAAATCACCCTCAAAACCGGCAAGTGCCGCATCAGGCAGGTAGAAACGCCCCGTAGAATCATTTACGGAACCATCGAGCAGCAACGTGCCGGAACCTTCCACCTTAAGACCGCCATCGCCCGTAAACGTCGCGCCGGTCAGGTCAAGCGTCGAACCAGCGGGGATGCAAAGCACGGTGTCCCCTGCCGTCAGCTTAAACGTTCCGGAAAAGGCATTTGTAACCGTCCCCGCCGAAACGACCGTTACACCGCCGGATACCGTGGTCGTTTCAAGCGCCGCCAATGTGGCACCATTCGTGAGGACAATCGTTTCGGCCACCCTTATCGGCGAAATCACTGGATAGGATCCTATGCCATATGTCGTTGCCCCACCACTTTTATTGCTTTCCGATCCGGTATCCGGGATGAACGACTTATCTGCCCCGAACTTGATTCCGAAACCACCATCTATCGTAACGGTTCTGGCATAAAGACTGCCAGCGCCAAAGTATCCCTTCGGGAGCGAAAGGATCGCTGGAGCCCTGATCACGACATCCATGTTTGTCAAAGGATGGTTATCATAGACAATCCACGGCACTACTGTATCGCCCTCTATTGTAAGGACAATGTTGTCCTCCGCGCCGACATAGCCGCGGTAGGAGGTATTGTAAGCGTAATTCGGAACAATCACAAACGGAGCGGACGAAAGGGATTGCGCCGCTGGTCCAGACCATATCTGGGATGCCGCAAGGTGGAGTTTCTTTCCTGTTCCGCCATAATACATCTGGAGAGTATTGCCAGCCACCGAATGGATGCCATACTCGCCAATCGTTATACATCTCACACGATCCATTGCAAGGGTATGCGGAGCTGAGGCGCCATTCAGCGTTTCAAGCTCAATCCCGTACATATTGGTATCAGGATGTTCTGCGATCCTCAGGGAGTATGTCGCATCTTTCTCCAGCGTGAAGATGGAACCGGACACCCATGCTATGACTGCCGCTTCTGTATTGTGTGATTCCTCACGAGAATAGACATTGTATCCAAAACTCCATCGACTGCCGCTCCCCGCTCGTTGGAACAGGTAGTAGTGCTTTACGCCGGAAGCGTCCTCCCAGTATTCACCCTTGCTGTCAGTTCCCTTGCCGACAGCGAACGCCGAAACCGAAAGGACGGCGGCAAACATCGAACAGAGTATCTTTTTCATGGTTGTCTCCTCATTTGAAACCTATGCAAAGTTTCAGTTCTCCGTCTCGGCACAACGCACCTCAACGAAACGGCATGAATTATACCACACTTCTGAGATATTTCGTGTTCGCCTCGATACCCTACCATCGTAGGGGGGCGCCAACATGAACAATATCACGGAATTTGATAAAATACGCCGATAATGAAACACATTGAAGGCCACTCCCTCCTCTTGTCCGCAATTGCAGCAATGCTATTCTGCGTCACTTCGGCAGCACCCGTAAAGGCGCTGCACAGCGCCGCCGAGATCGATGCTGTACCAGGCGTCGCGGAATCAGCCGCATTACCATTTGACATTCGAGCCACAGTTGCCGCGCCGGAATCCGCGAACCTCACCAATTGCAACACCTTCATCGTATTCGACGACTCCGGCGGTGCCCTGCTTCAGAACCATGTGACAAACCGGAACACCTCAATACACGCAGGCGACCGAGTCCATGCGACCGGTCGCATTGACGTGGACGCCGGCTCCACGTTTGCCGACTGCTATACGCTGGAGGTGGAGTCGCACGGCCCCAAGCCCCAGCCGATAAAAGCAACCGTGCGCGAACTGCTTTCTGGCCGCCACAATTACCAACTCACAACCGTGACCGGCGTGGTTCGCGACATCTTCCTTGATGAGGTGGACAAAAACTACATCTATCTCATCCTGGATTGCGACGGCGAAACGTTGTACGCGCCCCTGAAAAGCGTTCCGCTTGCCAACTTTGGCGGCAATTCGGCGATAGGGGCCGAAGTCGCCATCACCGGGCGATGCTACGCGCAGAACGCGGGATCTCGAAGAAGGATCGGAAAGATCTTCAAGGGCGAGGGCAAGGACTGCCTGAAGGTCATCCGTCCTCCCTCCACCGGGCTCTTCGATGCACCGCAACTCGAAGACTGCCATCTGATGAGTCCCGCCGAGATCATGGCGCTCGGACGCCGCCGCATTGCCGGCACGGTAACAGCGGTCTGGAACGGAAGCATTCTGCTGCAGACGGCCACGGACATCTTTTCCCGTGTCGATTTTGCGGAGGCCGCACTTCCAAAATACGGTGAACACATAGAAGTTGTGGGATTCCCGGAAAGCGACCTGTACCATATCAACTTCACACGCGCACACTGGAGGCCATCTTCAGCGAGCACCTTTATCCAAGCAACACCTACAGACATCTCCATCAAGGAACTGATGAAGAAGGACAATGACCGGCTGATCATTGCGGCGAACTTCCACGGACGGCCCATACGCATCCGTGGCGTGGTGCGGAATCTCCCGGAAGCGGCGAACCCGAACAAGACCCTCTACGTGGAAAGCGACCAGTACATCATTCCGGTGGACTTCAACTCATGCCCAACCGTGTGCAATGACATGACGGTCGGATGCGAGATAGAGGTTGCGGGCACATGCGTCATGGATTCGGAGAACTGGCGGCAGAACCAGGTGTTCCCGCAGCTCAAGGGCGTCTTTCTCGTTGTCCGAACGTCAAACGACGTGCAGATGCTTTCCCGCCCATCGTGGTGGACGCCGGCGCGGCTACTGGTGGTGATCATTGCCATGCTCGCCCTGATTCTTGCGGTGGTCATCTGGAACCGGTCGCTCCACACACTTGCCGAACGGCGTGGGCGCGAACTGACGGCGGAAATCGTCTCGCGCGTGGAATCGGAGCTGAAGGTGAGCGAACGGACACGTCTCGCCGTTGAACTTCACGACACGATCGCGCAGTACCTCACGGGAGCAATTATGGAGATCCGAACGGGGGTCCGTCTCGGCGGCGACAGGCAGCCGACGGCGAACGAACACCTTGCCCTTGCGCAGAAGACGCTCGAATCCTGCCGTCAGGAACTCCGCAATTGCCTTTGGGATTTACGGAATCGTGCGCTGGAACAGTCTAATATGGGTGTAGCGATCCGCCAGACACTCGCGCCGCATGTCAAGAATGTCGATCTTGCCGTACGGTTCAACGTGCCACGCGAAAGGATTTCAGACAACACGGCGCACGCGATTCTTCGCATCATCCGCGAACTCGTCATCAACGCCACGCGGCACGGGCGTGCCACCGCAATCAAAATCGCGGGAAGCGTTGAAGGCGGCAAGCTTCTCTTTTCCGTCAAGGACAACGGATGCGGATTCACGCCAGAAGAGGCACCCAGCATAGAGGACGGGCATTTCGGAATACAGGGAATCCGCGAGCGGATCACCGCCTTCAACGGAGACTTCATCCTCGAAAGCGCGCCCGGGAAAGGAACCAAAGCCACCGTCATCCTCACCATGCCAACTACCAGCGACTCCAAACCAGAAACTCCAAGCCCCAAACTCTAAACTCTAAACTGGAAACTCTAAACTAGCCACTAACCACTAGCCACTAACCACTAACTTCCATGAAAGCGAAAATCAAGATACTGATCGCCGATGACCACGCCATTGTGAGAATAGGTCTCTCCGCCCTTCTCAAAACGGAACCTGACCTGTCTGTCGTGGGCGTTGCGAAAGACGGCGAAGAGGCCGTAGCCGAGGCGCTACGTCTCAAGCCGGACGTGATTGTCATGGATCTTATGATGCCGAAGAAAAATGGGGTCGAAGCCACCGCGGCGATACATGAAAAATTGCCAGATACGAAAATCGTCATCCTCACGACCTTTGCCGCCTCAGATGGCATAAAGCATGCGCTTGACGCAGGAGCGACGGGTGCCGTGATGAAGACCGCCGAAGACGCGGAGCTTGTTTCGATCATTCGCGCGGTCGCATCTGGCGGCAAGGTGATCTCCGACGAAATACAGCAGCTTCTCACCGAAGATCCACCTGCCGAAGAGCTTACGCCGCGTCAGCTGGAGATACTCGAATCGGTAACGCGCGGATTCACCAACGCCGACATCGCCAAACAGCTCGGCCTCCGGGAGCAAAGCGTCAAGGAACACATCTCCGCAATCCTCTTGAAGATCGGCGCCGCCAACCGAAGCGAAGCCGTCGCCATCACCATGCGCAAGCACCTGCTGAAAATATAGACGACGAAACCCCGGCCCTCCGAGCTTGTCTTCTCCATGCCACCATGATGTGCCCCCAGGTCCGTTCGCCAAACAGCAAGATTAGGATGAAGACGAAACAGACCGCCCGTGGCAACCGATTGGATCACTTCGAGCTCTTGATGTAACGATACATGCGCGCCAAAGCCACAGCATCTGGCACAGGCGAGGAACGTCCATGATACTTTCGATATGTCATGCGGCCGCCATTGCGAAAGACAAGCATGGCCGTAACACGGGTTCCGTACTCAAATTCAGCGGCTTCATAGTATCCAGCCACAACCCCTAACCGCAACAATGTCTTCCGACACTCAACCGGCGGCTGATTGTGCTGGGCATCGACACTCAAATCCATCCGGATGCTTTCGCCTGCGCCCGTTTGACCGCATGACAAAAGCACCAAGATGGACGTTAAGAGAATGCGAATTCGCCTACACATATGCGGAAGCGTTACCAGAACGAGACACTTGTCTTGGCACGTGCATCCTCAAGCTTTTCCCAGGGTTCCAGTTGAATGACCTGAACATCCTTTTCCAGGACGACGGGTCGCTTGGAAATCTGCCTTACGCTCTTCACGTAGGCGGGGAAGCCAACGGCCTCGCACTTCGTCTCGGAATAGAAGAAATAATCCGTGGTCGTATAGTGGTACAAGGCTCCCACAAGCGCATCTGCACCGGATTTCTTGATGGCGTCATAGGTGGCAGCCCCCTTCGCCGCGCGAGTGCATGCATCAAAGGTAACCCCAGCTGGAGGCGTATAGCGCCCGTCATCAGACGCAAAGAACCAAAACCAGCAAGTGGCGCTTCCCGAACCATTGACCCGATTTGTAGCGATATCATAGTTGATGTAATAGGGACTATGGCTGTAATCGCTAAGTCCAGCCTGAGGATCAACATCACGATCCATGCGGCTCGAAACGCATCCGCACAGAAGTCCAACACAACCGATGCTCCAGATCAGTTTCTTCATTTCGTTTTTCCTTTTTGCTTTGAAAGCTAAAACAGACCCCTTTTGAATTGAACGATTCAGTGGCCAACCACTTGGTGCACACGCACCACGTCAAACCGAAAGAAATCGCAATAGCCCGTTAAAATTGCTTTGAATTATATCAAAATCAGGACACACACTCAAGGCGGAACCGCATTATTGTAGGATGACGCACGACATCCGGCGATTCATTCACAGCAGAGGGTCCCAGCTGAGGTCAAGACGGGTGGGAACGTCCGCCGGCGGCGAAAAGCGGCGCGGGGCGGTTCGGGTCGTCACCCACAGCCCGTCGAGCGCAAAGGACGTGAACGTATCGCCGTTGGCGGAGACGAGGCGCGAAGGCGCGTCCGTCGCCGGTTCCGTCACGCTGATGAAAAGCGGCGTGGATTGCTGGACGAGACGCTCAACCGGAATCGGGAACGGCAGCGACTCGGCCTCACGGCCGCTTTCGGGCGACAGCACACAGCGCCTGATGCCCAGCTCGGCGAGCGCCGCCGCCGCCAGCGCATTGAACGCGTAGAGCGACCAGTCCGCCGTGATGTCCTCAACGCCCAACGCCCGGAGCATCCGAAGCCCCGCCAGATCCGCCGTTTCCCACTTGACATAGCCCGCGCGCAGCAACGACTTGACGCGTCCGCGAAGCCGCCCATAATCCATCTCCTTCGTGAACACCGGCAACGCCAGCCGCACCTCGTCGCCGAACTCCGGCACCTCTCCCGAATGACCGATCGCCACGACAACCTCGTCCCATGCGCCGTCGGGAACCGACTGACCCAACCGAACCTTAACTACACGCTGGGGAACACTCCCTTCCGGCGAAGCATCGCACGTTCTCGCGGTGCCCGTCAACACCGGATCGGATGAGAGCGCCTCACGGACCGATGCAATCTTCTCCTGCCGACGCTTCAGCCGCGCCGCATCCAAACGCGCGACAAGTTCTCGCCGCAGGTCATTGAGCACCGAGGTCGGCACAAAAAGGCCTTCGGGATCCTCAACCGTGAGCGAGGCGAGCGACCAGCCGCTTCCACCCAACTTGCCGAAGCATTTCCGCACCGCCGCTTCCGTCCGCTCCGGATGCTGCGCCTTCTGCATCACCGGAACCGAGAGGGAAACCGTCTCGTCCCGGCAGACCGCCTCCACCACACCCGGACGGAGCCGCACAACAGCGTCCATCCGGTTCGCTCCTGGATAGTCGGAAGCCCGAAAAGGCGGAATCGGGAAGCGCCGCTTCACCGCGTTGGAGAGAGAGCAATGGACCGTGAGGATTGCATGCGGCGTGCCGAGCGCGGTGGTGAGCGCGTCCAAGAGCTTCTGATCGGAAATCTCAATCTCGACATCGCTCCCGGCGGGCACCTCAAACATCGGCTTGCGCGAAATCGCAAGCCGCATCTCGCCGATCCCCATGCCGAGCGGACGTCCCGTCTCCGTGTTCGCCGCGGCGCCGGAGACGACGAACTGGAGGCCGTCATGCCGCTCCAGCGCACGCCGCGTGTGCAGACGGAGCCAGGCGCGTCCGCCGCGATCCTTCGTGATATGCTTGACGGTTCCGATAGGCGTGCCTTGATGACCCAGATTGACGGGATCGATGAGATCCGCACGCGCCTGCCGCCAGCCATCGATGTAGAGATGCGTGGTGGCGCGGGAGAACACCGTCTCAAGATCGGCGCGCGACGTATCGGACCTTCCGCCATCCAACAGGTCCCGGTAGCGCTTCACGACAGAGGCGACGTACAACTCGGACTTCATCCGCCCTTCAATCTTCAGCGAATGGACGCCCGCCTCACGCAAAAGGTCAAGCCGGTCGTCGAGACGGAGATCCTTCATGGAGAACGGAAGTCCGCGATTCCCCTCCGCATCGATGTAGGCCATGCGGCAGCAGTAGGCGCACCGCCCTCGGTTTCCGCTGCGGGCCCGCTCCATCGCCGAAAAGAGGCAGAGACCCGAAAGCGAGTAGCAGAGCGCCCCATGCACGAACACCTCGATCTCGCATCCGCACCGCTGCACGATGGAACGGATGTCGGCGGCCGGCAGCTCGCGCGCCAGCACCACGCGGCTGAACCCCAGTTCCTTCAGCGCCAGCACCCCTTCGAGGTTGTGCGCCACCAGCTGCGTGGAGGCATGGAGCGCGAGCGAAGGAAACTTCATACGAACGAGCCGCGCCACGCCGAGGTCCTGGACGATCAGCGCATCCGGCGCCAATTCCTCCAGCTGTGCGAGCCGCTCCACGGCTTCGGAAAGCTCCACGTCCGAAAGGAGCGTGTTGAAGGTGACATACACCTTGCGTCCCTTCGCGTGGGCAACGGCCAGAATCTCCGCCAGCTCGTCAACGGAAAAGTTTACGGCCTGGGCGCGCGCCGAAAAGGAGTCCAGGCCGAGATAAACAGCATCGGCCCCGGCTTCAAACGCGGCGAGCGCCGTGCTGAAGGAACCCGCCGGGGCCAAAAGCTCGATGGCGTCCATGTCAGACGTTCAGGGCCGCCTTGTCCTTCTTGACGTCCCCAACGCCGAGGCCCATCTTGGAAAGATCCACCGTCTCGATGCCGAGCGGCGGCTGCGTCTTCCACGCACCCTTCGTGAAGTCCGGGAAGTCCACGGAGCTGGAACGGTTGCGGACGGAGCGCTCGGAGAGTTCGCCGATGCAGCACGAGGCCGCGAGATCGTACACGTTGGTGTCCAAAGGAATGCCGTTCTGGAGACAGTACGCCCAGCGGAGATCCATCAGGAAGTCCATGCCGCCGTGTCCGCCAACCTTCATGGCGATCTCACCGGCCTGCTTCCAGTACGGGTGCATGTACTGCTTGCGAAGCTCCTTCTGCTTCGCCTCCGGGAAGTAGGCGTGCACGCCGGCGCCGGACTTCTCCTCCCAGCCAAAGCGCACGGGCCATTCGCTCGTGATCGCCTTGTCGCCGTAGAGGAAGGCGCCGCCCGCGAGCGTTCCCTTCGTTCCGGTGATACGGTTGATGCGCGAATAGGGACGCGGCGAGGAGACGTCGTGCTGGATCATGATCGAGCGCCCCTTCACGGTCTTCACGAGCGTCGTGTTCATGTCGCCCATCTGCACCTTGTGCTCATGGTGCCAGTCGCCGGCAGGATAGTTGGCCTTGCCGTACGCCTCGAAGTTGAACTGGTCCGACTCGAGCGAGACGAGGTAGTCGAAGCGGTCGCCGCGGTTGATGCCCATGTACTCCATGAGCGGAATCAGCCCGTGGGTGACATACTGGTTGCCCTTGTGCTTCGTGTTCCAGCGCAGACGCCAGTGGTTCCAGTAGGCGTGCGGGTCCTTCCCGAGATCGCCGTAGTTGTGATCGCGCAGATCGTGGATGTACGCGCCCTCCGCATGGACGAGATCGCCGAGGAGGCCCAGCCGGCAGAGGTTGAGCGCCAACATCTCGGCCTCGCCGTAGCAGCAGTTCTCGAGCTGCATGCAGTTGAGCTTCAACGATTCGGAGGTCTCGACCAGCTCCCAGCATTCATCGACCGTGAACGCGCTCGGCACCTCGATGAAGACGTGCTTGCCGCCGCGCATCGCACAGAGCGCCACCGGCACGTGGAGCTCCCACGGCGTGGTGTTGTAGATGCAGTCCGCGCCATCCCAGTCGCACAGCCGCCGATACGCATCGGCACCCACGAACTCCTTCGCCGCCGGCTTCTTGTTCTCCTTCAGCCACTTCTGCTGGATGTCCACGCGCCTCTGCTCGATGTCGCAGAGCGCCACGACCTCCACGCCCGGAATGCTGGCCAGACGGTGCACGGCGCCCGAGCCCCGCGAACCGATTCCCACGCATCCCACGCGGATCTTCTTGAGCGGCTTCGCCGCAAAACCGAACATCGACCCGCCCGCGCCGCAGCACGGGGCGTTCTTCGCGCTTATGCATCCGGCGGCAATCGCCGCCGCGCCCATCCAGGCCGTTCCTTTCAGAAACTCTCTCCGATTCGTATCCATAGTTACTCCTTTGTTTGGTGGTTCGTAAGATACCAAATGTCGCCCTCCCCCGCAACTAAAAAGAGTTGCAGGGCGTCACGTGATTAGCGCACGTCGGCGCGCCAGATGAGAGAGAGGACCGCTCCGCCGACAAGCGCGGCGGCAAGGATCGTGGCGTAGGCGGCGTTCCAACCCCAGTGCTGTGCGACAAATCCGAAACCGATGCCCGAAAGGATTGTCGAGGCGTAGGAGAAGATGCCCACGAAGCCGCCCGCGACCCCCGCCGCACGCGGCGTAGCCTGCTGCGTGGTCGCCACGCCCAGAAGCGCCTGCGGCCCGTAGATGAAGAACCCGATCATCATGAACGGCAGAAGCTTCACCACCAGCGGCGCAGACACCGGCACGAACCAAAACGCCGCAATCGCCAGCGCCGCCCCCGCCATGCAGAGGACGCTCGTACGATGTGCGCAGCTGTTGAAAAAGCGATCCGTCGCCCAGCCCGCGACGACCATGCCGAGATTGCCGCCAACGATCTCAAAGACGAAACAGAGCGTCGTCGCGGCCGCGAGGGACAGACCCTTCGTCTCCATCAGAAGCACAATGCCCCAGTCGAGCGCGGCGAACCGCACCGTATAGACAAAGAAGTCGGCAATGGCGATGATCCACACCTTCGGATTGCGGAACACCCAGCGCGAAACGTAGGATTTGTAGTCGTCACCATTTGACTGACAATCGCCTGATATCTTCAGGTGCGAAGTCTCAACCCCAGAATGCCCCTCTGCGTCTCTGCGGCTCTGCGTGAGATTGATTCCTTCATTCTCCGTGTGAGATATTGCGACCTCCTCCGGCGAATCCTTGAACAGGAACAGCACCGCCACGCCGCCCGCCGCCGCAATCGCCGCCGGCACGATGAAGCAGAGCCGCCATGAATGGAACAGCGGAATCAGCAGCCAGCCACAGAGCGCGAACACCGCCCCCGCCCCGATGGAATGCGACAGGTTCCAGATAGACTGCTTCGTCGAAAGCTCCTCCGGCGGGAACCACTTCGGGAGCGTCTTGATGCACGGGCCTACGCCCATCCCTTGGAAATACTGGTTCACGATCCAGATGATGCCCATCGTCCAGACAAGCGCCGTGGCGGCTGCCGCGCCTTCCTTGACGGCCGGAGCCGCGCCGCCCAGAACAAGGAAATCGCTCAGCCCGAACAGCACATTCACGAACGAGCAGATGAAGAGACCGATCGCCATCACCTTGCGCGCGGAGTTGCGGTCCGCCACGATGCCGTTCAGGAAGCGCCCCACACCATACACAATGCCGCCACAGGTGAGGAACGCACCAAGCTGTACCTTGGAGACGCCGATATCGCCGAGAAGCGGCATGGCGATGGAAAGATTCTTGCGGATCACGTAATAGAGGGCGTAGCCCCCCATCGTCACCAGCAGCGTCTCCCACTGCCACCATTTCAATGATCTTGATGCCGTCATGTCTCGAACGTAAACTTCTCCCACGGGATGTTTACGGGCTTCTTCTCGGTGAGGATCTCATCGATGTGCATGAGAAGCGGGAAGTCGGCGGCGTTGAGCCGCCCCGCCGCGCACAGCGCCTTCACGGCGCGCGCCACGCGTACCGCGACAACAAGCGACTCCAGCGTCACGCCCTTCAGTTCTGCCTTCGCCTCGTCGATGTTCAGGCCGCGTCCGAGCAGGATGCCGACGAGACGCGTCCGTCCACCATAGACCGTCACGTACAAATCACCCGCGCCCACGCAGAGGTTTTCAAGCGTTCCCGCGCCCTGAAGGTCGAGAAGCTTCTTCATCTCCTTCACCGCCTGACCAAAAACGGCAGCCTGCGAATTGAAGTGGAGTTCCGAGTCGAGACCGAACGCCTTCTGGTTCAAGCCGATGGTGAGCGCGATGCCAAGCGCGTAGCCGTTCTTGAGCGCGACCGCGCTCTCGATGCCAACGACATCCGTGGAGAGTGAAATGTGGTAGTAGTCAGTGGCCATCGCATTCTTCATCATGCGCAGGGCCTCCATGTCCTTGCCGCAGAACGCGACTTCGGTCTGGTCGTGGGCAACCAGCTCGTAGGACGTGCAAGGGCCACCAATCGCGCAGATCGTGCGCTTCAGTCCCTTCTCGGCAAGCTTCGCCTCCCAGAGTTCAGGATAGCAGAGGAGTTTTTCGCCGTCGAACGGACGCGGCGCGTCCTTGGCGAGCGGCGACGCCCCGTCAACGTCAAAGAGCCCCTTCGTCACCGAGAGAACCGGTAGACTTTCAGGCAGCTTCGGCAAAACTTCCTCGCCGAACCAATCGACGCCGAAGCTCGACACGCCGCCGATGACGAAATCCACCCCTTCGATCGCCTTCTCCATCTCCTCAATCTGGTAGAACTCGCACCCTTCCGGGAACGGCGGGATGCCCTTCGGGAAATGCTTCGCGAACTTCGGATGCCGGTTCGTCTTCCGGCACTCGTCGATGATCTCGCGGTCGAGGGGCGTGCCCACGAGCCGCACTGTGTTTCCGTTTTCACGGGCCGGGAACGCCAGCGCGCTTCCCATCATGCCCGATCCGATGATTGCTATTGTCGCCATTTTAGTGGTTAGTTGTTAGTGGTTAGTTTTAGTGATCTCCAGGTTTCGGTCGAAGCGGTGATCACCGCGCCGACCTTACCCCTTCCTCAAATCCGGAAAGTGGATCCGCTCGCCGCCGCAGCGACTCAAGAACCATCTGCTCCACCACTTCTGCCGATACCTTCGCAATTCGCATCCAATAACTCCTTTTTTAAGCACGTATTATACTAAAAACCGCCCATGCTTGCACCCAAACTAAACCTCTGTTCAGGGGTCTGCGGCATCGCCTGGATCGAGATGTCGAGCTGGTGGCGACCGCGGAACTATGTGCCGGAAATGCAGGCGATCGATTACGCCGGTGCGCTCGAATGGATGAATCCGTGGGGACCTTACGTCGCGTGGGCTTCCGACAGCCCCTACGTCTATGCCAAGCGCAAACCGCTCTGCCATTTCTTTGCCGCGCAGGACATCCTGCGCACCGTGGCCGTCGATTATCCGAAGGGCTCCCGGCCCAAACTTCTGGCGTTGCCGCAAGGGTTCCAGTGCGGCAATTGGGTCAGTCAGCCAGAGCACATCGCGATGGCGCTCGATAGCTACTTCTTCAACGGATGGGATTCGGCCGTCCTCTACTACTTCCCGCGTGGGTACGACGCACGCTATTGGAAGGCGTTTGCAGAGGCGACGACGCGCGCCGCGCGCTTTGAGAACGACGTCCTGGACGGGCGGCGGGGGGATGGCAAGACGACCGTCGAACCTCTGCCGGGCGTCTATGCGCAGCCCTGCCGCATGATTTCCGGCTAGTTGCCGGAATGCAGAAACGTCTCGCCGCTGCAGTGTGTCACCTACGACCATGACGGCACGCGCCTCGTGGCGGTGTTCAACTTCTGGCAAAAAGGCGAGGCGTTCTTTACGCTGAAGACGCGCGGACTTGCGTCCGGCACGTATGTGGTTGAGCGGGAGGACGGTCGCCTGTACGTGCCGGATTCCGCAACGACTGGCGTCTCGGCACGGACATTGGACACGACGGGCATCCGCCTTTCGGTCGGCGTGGCCCGCACACGCGTATTCCGTATCCGCCCCCTTCGCCCTACGGATGAATCGGCGCCGCGCGAGACGGCCTCGGATGTGGCGGCACGGCTCGAATCCCAACGCCCGGCACTGGAGCGCGCAGCTGATGAAGATGCCGAATACGAGAAGCAGAACGGCGACATCGTTCTCGATTCCCTTCCCGTAATCTAATCCAATTACTGCACCACAGAACCTTCTGTGGCACAGTAAAAAGTGCTGTTGCAGTCTGAGTGGGGTTTGTTGTATAATTTGCCACAAAACAATAATGACTAACCAACCATAGCACGGCCCCGAAGCCGCGCTTCAACATCTAAGAGGATACCTATGTTCAAAATCTGTCTGTTCGCCGCCGGATGCGCAATCGGAGGCGCTCTTGTTCCCGTGCCCAAGCACATGTCCACGTCCGAGGGTGCGTTCCGGTGCCGGACTGCTGATCTTGCGACAAAGGTCGAATTCCTCAAGGATGCAGCCCTTCCGCACGAGGGGTATCGCCTCAAGGTGACGCCGGAAAAAATCCAAGTGTGGAGTTCCGGCGATGCTGGCGCGTTCTATGCCGTGCGCACTCTTGAACAGCTCGCCGACAAGACGTATGTGCCAGACTCCAAATATGCCGAAGTCAAGCGCCGCGAAAGCGACTACGTGATTCCGTCCGCGACGATCGAGGACGCACCGACCTTCCGGTGGCGCGGACTCATGATCGACGAGGCCCGCCATTTTCTCGGCAAGGAAGCGGTGATGAAGCAGATCGATCTGATGGCCGATCACAAACTCAACGTGCTGCACTGGCACCTCGTCGATGATCAGGGATGGCGGCTCGACCTGCCGAAGCATCCCGAACTGGCGAAATACGGCGCGGTGCGGCCTCGCTCGGTGGCGTTCGGCGCCGGCGCGGAATGGTACGGCCAGAAGCAGAAGCTCAAATTCCGGCTCAACACGGACCGATACGGACCCTACTGCTACTCCGCCGAAGACATCCGCGAGATACGCGCCTACGCAAAGGCCCGTCATGTGACCCTCGTGCCGGAGATCGAGATCCCCGGCCACGAACGGGCCTTGCTGGCGGCACGCCCCGACCTCTCCTGCCGCGGCGAAGGAAAGCTGGAGCGCATCCCGCGCGTCTATTGGGGGATCGAACACGACGTTCTCTGCGCCGGGAACGACGAAACGATCCGATACCTCGAAAGCATCTTCGACGAGGTCTGCGAACTGTTCCCCGATTCGCCGTTCCTGCACATTGGCGGCGACGAATGCCCGAAAGGATGCTGGAAGACCTGCCCGAAATGTCAAGCGCGCATGAGGGAGATCGGGGCCAAGGATGAACGGGAGCTGCAGGTCTGGTTCACGCGCCACTTCGCCAACTACCTGGAAAAGAAAGGACGGCGCGTGGTCGGCTGGGACGAAGTGCTGTACGGGGACGCCCCGCAGAGCGTCATCGGGATGAGCTGGCGCATGTCGGCGAATAACGGCGCCGGCGGCGACTTCGTGAGCGCGCCGGAGGCGGCGGCGAAAGGACACGACATGATCCTGACGCCGAGTCACTACTGCTATTTCAGCCGCCGGCAGGGATTGGCGGAGGATCCGTATCCCTACTACGATCCGGAACCGTTCGCCGAGCAGACGCCCCGGCTTGAGCTGACGCTTGAGAAGGCCTATTCATACAATCCGTACGCCGGTTTCCCGGAACGCGACCGCAAGCGCATCCTGGGCTTGCAGGCGAGCATCTGGACGGAATCCATCTTCACGCGGTTCGATTTCGAATGGAAGGCCTGGCCGCGCACCTGCGCCCTGGCCGAACTCGCCTGGACAGGTCCCGGCGCACGCACGTTCGACGATTTCCGGAAGCGGATGCAGATCCATCGCCACCGGCTGATCGCCCTGCGCGTCAACTGCTCCCCGATCGAGCAGTGAACGCCCGGCGCGCCGTCGGTTCGACGGCACTTCAGCGGACGATCGCCCGGCGGGCTTCAGCCAAATCCTTGAACTCGCCCGAGGCGATCATCTGAACGATCATGTTGCCGATGGCCGTTCCCTCGGTCGGTCCAGCGACCACCTCAAGCCCCGTCGCCTTCGCGGTCAGCTCGTTGAGATACGTATCCTGCGAGCCGCCGCCCACGATGTTGAGCGTGGTGTAGTCCTTGCCAGTCAGCGAGGCGAGCAGCTTCGCCTCCTTCGCGTAGCTCTGCGCCAGCGAGACATAGACGCACTGCACGAGCTCGCCGACGGTGGCGGGCACCTTCTGTCCGCTCTCCGCACACGCGCCGCACACCGCCGCCGTCATCGAATCCGGCGCGAAGAAGCGCTTGTCGGCGGCATCGACGACCGACGTGAAATCACCCGCCGCCCGCGCCGCCTTTTCGAGATCGGCGAAAGAATACTTGCGCCCCTTCTCCCAGTCCGTAATCTTCGCGAGCGCGGATGCCGTCGCTTCGCCGTCCTTGCCTTCGACGTAGGCCACGCCGTTCAGCTCGCGCCGGATGGACTGCATCATCCAAAGCCCCATGATGTTCTTCAGGAAGCGGAAACGTCGCCACGCGCCGCCCTCATTCGAGAAGTTCGCCGCGCACGATTCGGACGTGGTGATCGCCGCCTCGTTCTCAACGCCGATGATGCTCCAGGTGCCGCTCGAAAGGTAGATGGCCTTGTCGTCGCGGGCAGGCACGGCCAGATAGGCGGAGCCCGTATCGTGGCAGGCCGGGATCACGACCTTCGCATCGTAGCCGACGACGCCCTTCACCGCCTCCGTGAAGCCGCCCAGGATGGTTCCCGGCATGGTGAGCGGCTTGAAGATCTTGTCAGGGAGCCCCAGCTTGGCGATCACCTCGCGGTCCCAGTCGCACGTCTTGGCGTTCACGAGAGACGACGTGGAGGCGTCAGTGTACTCGTTCGCCATCTTGCCGGTCAGCACGAAGTTGAGGTAGTCCGGAACCATCAGCAGACGCTCGGCCTTCTCTAACTGCTCGGGATGCTCCTTCTTGAGCGCCGCCAGCTGATAGATGGTGTTGAAGATCGCCTTCTGGATGCCGCAGTGCGCGTACAGCTCCTCGAACGGAATCACGGAATCGACATATTCCGGCATCCCCTCCGTCCGCTTGTCGCGATAGGCGACCGCATCGCCCACGGGAAGCCCACGGTTGTCCACGAGCACAAAATCCACGCCCCACGTATCGATGCCGATCGTTTCGGGGATCTCGCCAGCATCTGCCGCCGCCTTGCAGCCAGCGAGCACATGTCGCGCGAGAGACTGGATGTCCCAGCAGTCGTGGCCGTTCCGTACGACCTGCGAGTTCTCGAAGCGGTAGATCTCCTTCAGCTGGATCTTTCCGTTCTCGACCCATCCAAGGATATGCCTCCCCGACGAGGCTCCGATATCAATCGCCAAATGCTTTTTCATTTTTCTGATTCCTTATCTGAATGTGACCATCATTCCAACGAGCCGCGAGAGGTAGATGCGCCCCGCCCTCGTAACAACCTGCCAATGCTTCGCCTCTTCTTCTGAGAGGCCAACCACTTCAAGCGGGAGGCCTGTAACATCGCCTGTGAAATTGGCGATCGACATGTTCTTGACATCGTTGCCGAGTTCACCAACATTGCTCAGGACGATCTTCGCCCCTTCAGCAAAAGCCACAGGAGCGTTGCAGGAGTATGGCTGCGGATTTACCGCATCAAAGGTGATGCCCGACAGCGTGACCGTGCCGTTGATGACCGTGCCGCCTGTTACCGAGATGCCGGCGACGTGGGTCGCGCATCCATTGAGATCGAGCGTTCCGCCTTCAACCTTCACGAACGTATTCGTGGGGAGCACGTCATCATATCTCAGCTTCAGCGAACCGGCCTTCACGACCGTCGCGCCCGCATAGGTGTTGGTGCACACGAGCGTAAGGGTGCCCGTTCCGCCCTTCGTGAAACCGCCGCTGGCGACCGTACCGAGCGTGCACTCGCTCGTCGCCAGTACGGTCTTGCCGATGTTGAACCGGGCAACGGCCTTCGTGTAGCCCCATCCCGGACTCGTTACGATAATGCGTGAGATCCGCCGTGTCGCCATATCGACATCGGCGAACGCGGTCGCGCCATCGCCGTCACCCTCAGTGTCGAAAATCTCGATGTACGGCGGCGCCGCGAAGTCGCGGTCGGCGATCGCCGCCGGAACCGGAACCGAGACGACAGAGTTCCCGTACGGCGCCGACAACGCAATCGGCAGTTGCGCACCTGTGTTGCTGACATCAATGCGCGCACCGCCCTCGAAGACGGTGACACGATCAGGTCTCGTGGGATAGGAACCAGGCGCACCGCCTACCGGCACGGTCGAGGACGACTCGAGCCGTCCTCCGTTGAAGTTCACATACACACGCGAATACTCGGAAGTAACCGTCGGATAATACCCTACAGCCGAAGCGCGGAACACGCCACCGTTCAGATTGAGGATCGCCTTCACGGGGCCATTCGCGTTCGAACGCTTGCCGTAAGCCATGTACATGGCATCGGAGCCGGTAATCTGGGTGACCGCCGACTCGCCCGCGACGGTGTACGACGAGGAGTAGTCCGTGTTGCCGGAGCCAGTGTTGACGAAATAGACACGGTTGCTGAACGTGCACGTGCCACCCGTCTGGTAGCCCACGAAGCCACCATAGTAGCCGAGATTCACAAAGCCGCCGTTCGGCGACGGGAAATACACCTCGCCACCGGACTGCACGAGGATTCCCTGTCCGTAACTGTCACCCAAGAACCGGCTGCGCTGATGGTTCAGCAGTGTACCGTTGGAGAGACGATAACAGCCCGTTCCGTACGAGCCGAGCCTCACGCCGCTGGTAGCGGTGACGACGCCGCCCGTCTGCCAGATTGTGCCCTCGCCCTGCTGGACGCTTGTGTTGCTTCCCAGCCCCGCGCTGAGAGGCGCGGTGATGTTGGAATCCGTCGTGAGAACGCCCTTGCCGTAGGCGCCGACGACAATCGCACCCGTTTTGCCGTCCGGCCGCGAAACTGTTGTCCTCTTTATCTCGACATCTCCGTATCCGACTTCCGCCGTTTGGGACACGCAGCCAAGCGTGATGTTTGCGTCATCCATCGTGACGCCGCCCGTCAGCCCGTCAAAAACGATCCTGCCGCGGCCCTCCGGCGTGCTGGAGGTCGCTAGCGCCTTGCTCAGCGTCAGCGCACCTGCGCCCGAGATCCGGAGGGTTCCCTCGCGCGCGACCAGTGCGACGGGCTTGGCGACGGTATCGGAGACGGCGATGTTCATCGTGTTGCCGCCCAAATGGCCGAACGCAACGCCATCACCCGTGACCTGTGCATCGGCAAGCGGGAACGTCGTGCCGTCGGCGATTGCGGAGGTATCGACGAAGAGCACAGACCAGTCGGTCACCGGATTCGCGTTAGCATACGCAAGCACGTCCGCCCAGCTCCAGTTCGGCATGGTGGCGGAAACGATGGCGCCACCCGGGAAGGAGAGCCCGCCCGCCGGGAGGGCATTCGGCCAGTTGGCCTTCACCCGACCGGCACCATAGACCGTCAGCGATGCAGGACGCGTCTCGAGTGCCGCACCGTCGAGCCCGAGCGCGAGCGTGGCGTCCTTCGACACCTCGAGCCGAGACGCCGCAAGCACGCACGGGTTGGAGACGGACAGTGTTCCTTCGGCGGCCTTCAGAGTATTCGCCGCGATCGTGTCGCCCGAGAGGATCCACTCGCCGGAGCCGAGCTTCGTGACGTTCGGCGCACCCGATCCGGCGTCGAGTTGCCCGGAGTATTCCGCCGCCACCGCCGTATCGTTGGAGAGAATGAGCGTCGAGGTTGCCGCCGCGGAAACCGGACCTGCAAAGTTCGGCTTCCCGGAGCCTTTCTGCTCCAGTATGCCAGTCGTATTGCCGCTGATCGTAATCGTGCGGTCCGTCGAATCGTCCGCGCCCGTGTAGCGCACAGTGCCGCCGCTCAAAAGATTGATCTGCGATCCAAGGCCGAACGGGCTCGCCTCGCCTGCGTTGCCAAGCGCCGCCGTCTCGAAGATGGCGCCGCCCTTGATCGTGACGGGGCCTGCGAAAACGTTCTCGCCCGTCACCTTCATGATGCCTCCGACGCCAGAATTTCCTGAGTAAGTGCCGTCCAGCACAAAACCCGTCGTCGGCCAACCATTTGTGAAGATGCAGCCGACGTCAAGCGTACAGCCCGAGAAGACCACTATTTGCATGTCGTGCGGCGTACTTCCATAGGCGTTGTGGAACAGCATACCCTCGCCGGTGAAGTCGAGATCCGTCCGTGCGATGATCTGGTAGTCGTAGTTGCCGCCCGAGTCGGGACGGCATTTCGCGCCCTCGTTGACCTGCACCGTCTGCTTCCCGTAGCCGGCGAGCGTGCGGATGGCGATCGTGTTGCCGAATGTCCCTGTCAGAATCAGCTTGCCGGACGAGGTGAAGAAGAGATCCGTGTAGAAGCGACAGTTGTTGTAGCTCGGTTGAGCGCCCGCAATCTGGATGGATCCTTTTCCTCCATAACGAAGCGGCGGCACTGTCCAGGCCGTTGCGGGCGAGCGACGATCAAAAGAGTAGGTGAAGTTCATGACTGTTCCTGCCGCATCGTTACAGAACGTCAGAGGCCGGGCATCAGTAATGGCGTCGAAACCAACCCTGCATCCGAACGTTGGCGCCTTCGTGCAGGTGTCGTGCACGTAGATGCCGCCGCCCTGTTCGAGATACAGCCAGAAATACTGGCTCTGTCCGATCGTCGGCGGGAAGTCGTTGGCGTAGAACACGAGATTGCTGACCGAGATCAGCTTGCAGTCGGACCACCCGGAATCGAAGGTCGCCGGATTGCAGCGCCCCCAGCTTATGGCTTTCGAGCCAAAGTACGCCGTCGCGCCATAGTTCCCGTTCGTGACGAGGTTGTCGTCGGCGTCCTTCACCACATACCGGCCGGGGATGATGCCGTCACGCCAGTTCGCGGCGTTCCACCAGTAGGTTCCCTCGCCGGTGCTCATGCTTTCCCAGTAGCCCTCATAGACCTCGCCCTCGGCGAAGCCGACGAGCGGGAGCATCGCCAGCACGGCAGTCTTGATGCCTATTGTCTTCGTCATCTTGTTCCTTTCTTTTCGAAAACGAGCAGACGCACGCCCTCTGCGGGTACATCAACTTCAAATCCTGCACTCAGGCCCGCGCGTTCGGCCACGGTCTTGCCGGTCACCGCATCGACGGCGCGCCACAGGCCGCCGGAAAGATGCGTCACTTTGGCCGTTACGCTCTTTTCCGCGTTGTAGTTGAAAAGCGCAATGGCCTCGCGGCCATTCATCGCCGTCGACGCAAAAAGGAAGTCGGAATCGTCGGCCGCGGCGCGGAGCGTACCGTCCACACGGCCCCACGGGAACGCCTCGACCGTGGCGATGGCGTCGCGCGCACGCGCAAAGGCCAACATGAACTCCCCATCGTAGTGGCGGCCCGAATAGACAGCCATGCCGCAGCAGCCGTTGACGAACGCCGCAAGCGCGAACTGCTCGACCTGACGCGGCGTACGGACCTCCTTCTTGCTGAGGTATCCGCCCGCGCCATCTATCGCGACCACGGGACAATACGGCTTCTTGAGATGCCGCGTGTTGTTGCGCATCATGCGGAAGGATTTCGCGCCGAGGATGTGGTAGTAGCTCGGCTGGTGGATGTCGAACCATTTCTCATTGCGCTCCGAACTCTTGGCGCAGCCGCCGTAAAGGACACGTTCATCCGGTGCGCCGTACTCGACAACATAATCGTAATCCACAATCGTGAGGGTCGGGTCAAACGCACGGATCGCTTCGCACGTGAGGCGCGTCGCATCCTCGGTCTGGCCGATGCGGAACTCGATCCACTTCTCCCTGAGATCGCCCTTGCACTGCTCGCCCGGGCGAGGCGCCGTTTCAAGGCCGGCGAATCTGCGGAACGCCTCGAGGCAGAGCGGGCACACGCACCAATGCGACGATCCCCATGGCTCAACATCAAGCACAACCCATTCACCGCGCGTCAACTTCTGCGCCGCGAGCCGTTTGGCGATGGCCTTTTTCATGAGCGCGGCCAATGCGGCGTTCGAGCGGAAGAACTCCGGGCAGATACGGCCTGTGCGCACTTTCCCGCCGTCCTCGATGACATTGGGCGCATGAAGCGTTTTGAACTCATCACCGAAAGCGCCGAATTCACCCATGTTGTAGAAGTCCGAGAGGCAGTATGGGAATCTCCATCCCGTTCCGCGCGCCCCAAGCAGCTCGCGCAGCTCGAGCGAACGGGTACAGGATGCTGGCCATGCGGCCATCGTCAGCCCAGCCGTCTCATAGGCCACCATGGTCTCCTTCATCACGTCGTCCCGCGAGCAGAGAAGCTCGGAAAGACCCCATGAGAAGATTGGAAAGTTCCTTGGTTTCCGGAGCCCTTTCGGCAGTTCCTCGAAAGTCACGGTCACAGACGTCTCAGCCCCGCGCAGCTTTCCGTCGCCAACACGGTAGAAGATCTCGAAGGAACCGGTTCTGCCGGAGGAAAGATAGACCGCCACCTTGCGCCCCCAAGCATATTCAGTGTGGATTATCTTGAACACTTCGAGACGATCGAAGCGAAGCCTCTCGTACGGCTTGCCGTTGCGGTTCACCTTTGCGCGCGCCGTTGGCGATTCGGCCTTGTGGCACGAGGTATGCTCCAGGAAAGCATCGCGAAACTCAATTCCCTCCGGTATGTCAATCTCGAATGTCGGAGCCTTGAGGAGTCCACGGTCTCCCCTGAACGTGAAGGAGAGCGGAAGCGGCGCTCCTGCGAAGCTCGTGAAAGTCTCATAGGCCTGTCCGGTCCAGTCTTTGTTGGGGCGCGCTGGCAGCGCCTTGACTTCAAGGGGAATCTCGTCCTCGTCTCCAGCGGCCTCGGCCATAGTCTCGACGCACGCGAACCGTACCGTCCCGCCGGCGAGCGAAAGCATCCGCAGCCGCGCCGAAGCCGCGTTCGCGGGCGCGTAGAACGTCCAGGAGAGCGACGCCCATGGCGCAGCCTTTGTGCCGCGCACCGTCTTTTCGCCGAGGCTCGTGCCATCCGCGCGGAAGAACTCCATCGCGGGGGCGATCTCCGCGCCGCCGTCACATGCGGCCCGCGCCCTCACCGTCCACTTCACCCGACCGGGAATGCCCGTCTTCAAATCCGTCTCGGCACCGAATTTGAGCGCGCCGGAAATATGCCGCATGGAGAAGCAAGGCTTCGCCCCGTCATATCCTTTGGGAACCGTCTTGACCTCGGCAATCGCCTCAAGGCCCTCGTAGAACTTCGGCCGCCAGTCATTGATGAACGCGGCCGATGCGGAGGACGCCAAGGCAATCGCCGCAAGCAATAGGCCGGCATTCATGCGAACTCTCCGACCAACTATCATCTACTTCCCCACCCGCTTCATCTTGTAGCCGGCAAAGGTCTGGGTGTTGTAGAGCGGCTGGCCTTCCGGGATCGAAAGCCCCATCGCCTTGCGGATGGAAAGAAAGTCCTGCACGCTCTTCTTACCGACCTGCTGGAGCGGCTTCTTGTGGAGTCCCGCCAGAAGACAGCACTGGCAAAACGCATCGGCGTTCTCGGCAAACCATTCGGCCTCCTCGATGTCGCGGCCGCCGCAGACAATGCCGTGGTTCTCCATGAACACCACGTTCGAGCGCTTGGCGGCTTCGGCGACGCTCGCCGCCACCTCATCGGTGCCGGGCGTGCCGTACGGCGCGAGCGGAATCTGTCCGAGAAAGATGTCGGCCTCGGGGTTGATGCCATTCGGCGGCACCTGTCCCGCGAAGATGAACGCGTTGCAGTGCGGCGGATGGCAGTGCATGCAGGCATTCATGCCGGTCGCCTTCATCATGGCGATATGCACCTTCACCTCGGACGTGCGCGGACGGTAGCCGCAGAGCTGCCCGGCGTTCATGTCCACGAGGCAGATATCCTCCTCCTTCATGAAACCCTTGCAGCAGAGCGTGGGCGAACACAGCACAAGATCCTCGCCCACACGCACCGAGAGGTTGCCGCCGTTGCCGTCGGTATAGCCCTTGGAGTAGATGCGGCGACCCATCTCGCAGATCTGCTGCTTCACCTTGCGGATTGCCGCGCTCTTGAAAAACGCATCAAGCTCCTTGCGTGTACGGGGCTGCTTCTTCCCCTCCCAATGATACGCCCGATCCACGAGCGGCGGATTGATGTAAAGTTTGCTGTCCATTCTTTCTCCTATTTGCGCGGATTATACCACACTCTTGCCCCGTCAAATTGCAGGGACGAATTTTACGGGAGCAGACGGCTTTGGCGGAACGCCGCCTCAAGTTCGGCGCGGGGAAGCGTAGATTTCAGGTAGAGCCGGGCCGCCGCCGGGATTGCGCAACCACCCTCCGCCGCCGAAATGGCGACCGGACGCCCCGCAAACTCATCATACAACGAAACCTTTTCCGGCGCCAGCGGGAGCCACATCTTCGCGTTGCCCGTGCAGTTCCAGTAAACCACCCAGTTCGCGTCGTCCTTCTCGAAGAAGAACGCACGCACCGGCATTGCGTCGTCTCCGGCAAGGATCTGTTCGTAGCGCACAAGGTCGTATTCGCCCTTCGCGTCGATAAGCAGATGATGCTCGCGCGACACGTCCTTCAGCTCGTCACGCCACTCCTCGCGGAACTTCCCGCTCCGGCGCAGATCACCCCATCGCTTCATCGTCGCGAAGATGTCGTCCGTGCGCGGGTGCGCCTTGAGCGCGTCGAGCCGCATCACGATTGAAGCCGCGCAGTCCCACGCCGTGGCCACCGATACGCCGTATTCCCACAGGTCCGCCTGCGTCCCCATAGAGCCGGGCTTGCCGCCGGCCGGGGCGCGCGGAAGCGAAAAGCTCCACCACCCGAAATCAACGCGCGTCATGTCCTGCTGCGTGATCGGCGCCTGCCTGAAGGGATACGCGCGCAGGTTTTTCTTGAAGATCTCCGGCGGAAACGTGTCGAACGCATTCGCACCCGCGAGCATGTGCCAGCCGAAATGCGTCTTCGCCGCCGCCTCGCCAAAGAGCGGCTCCCGCTTGAGCAGCTTCCAGTAGCGGTACTGGGCGTTCGCGACATGGTAGTTGAATGGAGCGTTCACGCCTTCCGATCCGTCAAGATAGACGTAGTCGTAACCGCAGTTGTAGGCGCGCGCCAGCTTCGCCGCCACCTCGTCCTGCAGGTCTGTGTTCTGGTCCGCATAGCAGCTCATCGGGAGTCCGTACTCGCTCACATCGAGGATACCGCCGATCTCGCCGTACGCGTGCGCGGTGACGCGGGTGGCATGAACGCCGCGCTTCACGCCGAAAAACCTGTACGGAGGCTCCGCGCTGCAGCTTTCGTAGGACATCAGCTCCCCACCGAACTGCAGTATTCGGCACGGCTCGAACATCGGCACGTCCGCCGTGGACTCAAACACCGTAATCTCGGTTGCGTTCGTGGCGGACGGGATCGGTTCCGCCAGCGTGAACCGCCGCGTCTTGTTGAGGCGCGGATCCGCGACCGGCGTCACGTACCGGCTCTTAAGCCCAATGTGCGAATGGAGCGTATGGAAGCCAACGTACATGCCCGCCGCATGGAACTTCTCCAGCATCGCCCGCACGTCCGCCTCGCCGTTCGGGATGTCGTCGCGCCAGTCGTAGTCGCCGCAGAGTCCCCAGCTCGCCGACGACTTGAACAGGTTGTGGTATGACATCGTCGCAAGCCGGAAACCGCCTTTCCGCATGAACGCGATCGCCTCGTCCGTCCGCGCAAGGGTGTAGTCGCCCGAAAGGTGGAATATCGGCTCCTTCACGATGGACGACCGGCGGCTCTTCACGCCGCGCGGAAGCCCGTAGTCCTGCTCGAACTCCTCCATCGCATCTAAAAACGCCTCGCGGCCCGGTGCGGCGAAAAGCGCCGCCGACGCCCCGCGCAGCTTTATTCCCGCAAGCGCCTCCGCGTAGAGCAACTTTGAGTCCGCCCGGTCCTCGTGGTCGATGTCGGGGTGCGGCGATGCTCCCGCCACGCAGACCGCCGCCCTATCGTCCCAGCAGGCGTTCAGCCAGTTGCCGAAGTTCTTCCGCCCGCGCACCGGCAGCTGAAGAAATCGGCAAGAGACCGCCCGCGGGATGTCCATCCTAAGATAGGTGTACGACCCCTTCCGCTCGAACGGGAAATCCTCCAGCGTGAACGCGATATAGTGCGGCGCCACCTTCACGCGCACCGTCGCGTCATACAGCCCATGCGCGAAGCCAAAGACGAGAAGATCCCCTTCGCGGCGTACGCGGTTGGCGGGATAGACGATCCTCTTGTTGGGGTGGATCAGCTTGAGTTCATTGTCGAATGGACGGTCCTGCGTCACCGTCAACAACGGCGTCGTCCGCGCAAGATCGAGGGTGAGGCACTCCTCACCCGTCGCTTTCACAACCAGCGACTTCACGCAGGCGTCCTTTCCCACCGTCAACCGGAAATCCTCATTCTCAAGCTTGAAATCCGCCGCCGTGCAGCACCGGCAACGCAACATCAGGTAGGCGATTGGCTCAAGGGTGAGATTCACCTTGTTGTCGTCAATCTCCGGCTCTGGGGCGAAATCGGCGGAGACGACCTTGCCGACCGGCTCGGAAAGCGTAATGACCGCCCGCTGTGCGTTCGTCGTGCAGTTGACGGCAAGAAGATACATATCGCCGTTATGCCGCCACGTGCGCACCGCGACATCGCCGTTGGAGCTTTCCGCCTTCGGCGCGGCGTCGATGGAGAGGAATACATCCATGTACTTCTTGAACTCCCCGGCCATCGCCTTTGTGCGCGCCCAGGCCGGCTCGAACGCATCCGCCGGATCCTCATGCGGCTCGGAAAGATGCTGGTACGCATAGAAGATGAGTCCGTTCGCGCCGCCGGCGATCGACTGCCAGCCCATATTCGCCATCTCCTTCTGCGTGGGCGCGCGCTGCCCCTTCGTCTCGCGCCGCTTGAGCCAGCCCCAGCCAAACGCCTGCGGAATCATCCACTTCGCCACCGCCCCGAACGTGTTGGTCACGGCCTGGCATTCGGTTGAATGCACAATCCCAATCGGCTTCGTTGGGATCGGATAGGGATCAAGGCCTATGATATCGGCAACGCCAAGATAGTGCCGCGCCTCGCGCACCACGTCCTGCGCGTACCAGGTGGGATGATCGGGATCAAGTTCTTCCATCCAACCCTGCCGCCGCTTCAGCATGGGAAGATCCGAAAGCGGCAACTCGTCGCTCACGAACCAACCCAGCAGCGCCGGATGATCCTTCAGCGCATTCACGCGTTCCGTCATCCACTGCTTGCCTTCATCGGCCTGGTCGAATCCATGATCCACGCCGCAGGTCACGAGAAGTCCCTTCGCGTGGCAGATATCGAGATGTTCGCGTGGCATCCGCCACCGCGTGTCTAAACAGTTGAACGGACCTTCCGCATACCGTTCGATGTTCTCTTTCGTCACTTGCCCCCAGTGTATCATGCCAAGCGGGAAGAACGGCTTGCCATCGACGATAGTGCGCAGATGCCGGTCTATGTACACGCGGCGTGGTGTCGGCGTCGCAAGGCGCGCGAACGGAACCGCCGCCGATCCGATCTCTTTCCCCTTCAGGTAGAGCGTGCAGACGACATCGTTCGTGCCAAACGCGAAAAGCGACGTATCGAGCGTCGCCACCGCCTCAGCCGCCGACGCCACCTTGCCTTGCACCTTGGTAGCACCGCCCGGCGCCCTGTAAGTAAACATCGCCGAGTAATCCTCCAGTCGGTTCTCGCGCACATCCGCATTGATGGACGCCGAGAACCGCACCGGCCCACCCGTCGATTCGCGGCGATACACGTGCGGCAGCACGCACTCCACCGCCGGAATGTCATGTTCGGCGAGGTACATGTTATCAACAGCGCCGCGCCCCGAGACGCATCGCTTGGCAGCCGCCCGGAAATAGATTTTCGCCACACCGTCGGGAATCTCACGCGTAAGCCCCTCCACCTTCACCCAGTCCGACGATGTACCGGCAACAGCGGGTCGGGCCGAATCACCGAACAGCCATTTACCCTTGTCATCGTAGCCCTCCACGAAAATCGTAAGACCTTGATACGGCGACTTGCGTTGCGTGACGATCCCATCGGCCTTGATGAGCGCCGAGAAGTCATAGCGTTTGCCCGGCTTCAGTTTCACTTCCTGCCCGGGTCCACCGATCTTGAACTCGCTCTCCGAGGCGCATTCCCATACAATCGCCCCCGAGCCGTTGTGTCCCGCCTTTTCGGCATGCCAGTTCGGATGGCGACTCCAACCGACGGCCCTGCCCTTGCCGTCCGTCTGATGGAATCCCGCGTTCTTCAGCTCCACCGGTGCCCCGGCGAACACCGCGCCCGCAAACAATCCGCAAGCCACCAAACCAATTCGCTTCTTTATTACAGCGCAATTAAAGAATTTCATCATGATTATTCCTTTCCGAACAGACAGTTCCGCACCGACCGTTTTGGCTGCAAATTATATCACATCTTGCCAATCCTGGCAGGGTCATCCCGTCTATGCTGCCCAGTGCCGCATATCCTCAGAAAACAAACGGCCGCACACGCCTAATTGCGTATGCGGCCGATTGTTGCCCTTGCTATCGCAAAGGTGGCAGAGATCACTCCGCGGAGGCGCGGACCTTGCCTTCCTTGATGCGCTTGGCGATCACCTCTTCGGCAATCGACTTCGGCACAGCCTCGTACTGCTTGAAGATCATCGTGAACGTGCCACGGCCCTGCGTGACCGTACGGATCGCGTTTGAGTAGCCGAACATCTCGCCGAGCGGGACAGTCGCCTTGATGAGCTTCACGCCTGCGCGGTCCTCCATGCCCTCGACGCGTCCGCGCCGCTGGTTGATGGAGCCGTTCGCCGCGCCCATGTAGGTCTCGGGCACCGCAACCTCCACGTCCATCATCGGCTCGAGGAGCTGCGGCTTCGCCTTCATGAAGCCCTGCTTGAAGCACTGCATCGCGCAGGTCACGAACGCGAATTCGTTCGAGTCAACCTCGTGATACGAACCGAAGTACACCGTCGCCTTCACGTCCACCACGGGGAAGCCCGCGAGCGGGCCGGACTCGAGCGCCTTCTTGACGCCCTTCTCAACCGCCGGGATGTACTCCGTGGGAATCACGCCGCCCTTGATCTCGTTGACGAACTCGAAGCCCTTGCCAGGCTCCTGCGGCTCCAGCTTGAGGCAGACGTGCGCGTACTGGCCGCGACCGCCCGACTGCTTGACGTGCTTGTACTCGTTCTCGACCGTGGTCGTGATCGTCTCGCGGTACGCCACCTGCGGCGCGCCCACATCGCATGCCACGTTGAACTCGCGTTTCAGGCGGTCCACGATGACTTCGAGGTAAAGCTCGCCCATGCCGGCGATGATCGTCTCGCTCGTCTCCTGGTCGAACGTCACCACGAAGGTGGGGTCTTCCATCGCGAGCGCATGGAGCGCCGCGCCGAGCTTCTCGTTGTCCTGTCGGGACTGCGGCTTCACCGCGACCGAGATCACCGGCGCCGGGAAGTCGATGGACTCCAGCGTGATCGGATGCTCGGGATCGCAGAGCGTGTCGCCCGTGCGGGTCTGCGTGAGACCCACGCACGCCACGATGTCGCCGGCCTGCGCCTCGTCGAGCGCCTCCTGCTTGTTCGCGTGCATGCGGAAGAGACGGGAAATGCGCTGCTCCTGGTTGATCGTGGAGTCCAGCAGTTCGCCGCCCAGCTTGAGCGTACCCGAATAGACGCGCACGAAGGTGATCTTGCCCATCGCCTTGTCGGACATGATCTTGAACGCCAGACCGCAGAACGGCTCATCGTCGGAAACCTCGCGCTTCTGCGACGGATCGTCGGCCGAGACCGCCGGACCCGCATCGAGCGGGGACGGCAGGTAGTCGCAGACGCCATCGAGAAGCTGCTGCACGCCCTTATCCTTGAACGCGCTGCCGCAGAACGCCGGCGTGATCGTACGGGCGATGCAGCCCTTGCGGATCGCCTTCTTGATCTCATCCTCCGTGAGCTCCTCGCCCGCGAAGAACTTCTCCATCAAAGCATCGTCCTGCTCGGCGGCGGACTCCACCATCTTCTGGCGGTACTCCTGCGCCTTCTCCATGTACTCCGGCGGAATGTCCTTCTCGATGACCGTCTTGCCGAGCGTCTTCATGTCGTAGTAGAGCGCCTTCATCCGGATAAGATCGATCACGCCCTCAAACGTCTCCGCCGCGCCGATCGGGATCACCATCGGAACGGGGTTCGCGCCGAGCTGGTTCTTCATCTGATCCATCACGCTGTAGAAGTTCGCGCCCACGCGGTCCATCTTGTTGACGAACGCGATCTTCGGCACCTTGTACTTCTCGGACTGACGCCACACCTGCTCGGACTGCGGCTGGACGCCGCCCACCGCGCAGTAGAGCGCAACCGCGCCGTCAAGGACGCGCAAGGAGCGCTCCACCTCGGCCGTGAAGTCCACGTGTCCGGGAGTATCGATCAGCGACAGGCGGTAGTCACCCCACGAAACGCACGTGGCGGCGGACTGAATCGTGATGCCGCGCTCCTGCTCCTGGACCATGAAGTCCATCGTCGCCGCGCCATCATGC
>CACZCD010000017.1 GCA_902779565.1 uncultured bacterium
CGGACGCGCGGCGGGGAACGGGGCCGGAGCGCGCACGGGCGGCGGGATGCGCGCATCGCCGCACAGGGGCGGCAGGCGGCGCCGGGAGGTATTCCGACCAAGCCGGATGCCGCTCATGGGCGGATGAGGCGCGCATCCCTAGCCGCACGGGCAAGCGGGGGCGGAGTGACCGCCGCGCGGAAGCGCCCGCGCGCCCGTGCCAACCGCACGGCCCACCGCCCCCGCAGCGGAACGCAGCGATGCGAAATGCTCCGGACCGGGAAGCGACCGCACCCGAACGCAATCTGACGATTGCGGAGCGGTGCGGGCGCAATGCGGGACGGCACATTTAGCGCGCGAGTACCGTTGGGGCGGTGGACCGCGCACGCTGACAGGCAACCCACACACGGCACCCTACGCACCAAAGAATGCCACCTTGAAAAGAGGAATCCCCGCATGAGGATCATACCAAAGCACCGCAGGGAACGAAAACAAGAGAAATATCGGATGTCGCCGTCCAGTGACGCATTGCCAATTCTACTCCAGGCCGATGGTGAGGCAGAGCGTGAAGTTGATCAGGTTGAAGAGAAAGTGGCAGAGCATCGATGAGAAGATCGTGCCCGACTTCCAATAGAGTCCGGCAAACGCCACGCCCAGGAACCAGAGCGGCACGAATGTCGCGGCATGAAGATGCACCTCCGCAAACACCGCGCCGGAGACAAGCGCCGCGACAAGCGGGAACTTCCCTTCCGTTTCCCGCTTCATCTTCCGCCCGATCCACCGGCAGAGGTTGAACAACCCCATGCGAAAGATGATCTCCTCCAAGACCGGCGCGATGACAAGGGCAAAAACGGCAAACTTCGCCTTGATCTGCCACGCGACGGTCGGGTCGGTGAAGAGCTTCACCAAATCCTGCGGCGGCGGATCAAAACCCAAAAGCAGCGCGATCTGCTCGGAACCCCAGGCCAACCCCATGGCCACCAGCGTGATCGGCAGAAACCATTTCAGCGCCAGTTTCATCCTTCAACCCTCTGGTTTCAAAGTGCGCGGATTGCAAGATTGGCGAAAGCGGTCTTATCCCGGGGATGGACATCGTTCATCTCGCCAAGCCCCGCCGCAAAGGTATCCACGAAAATCGCGCCCGTCTCCGCACAGACCTTCTTCTGCGCTGCACGATACGGTTCCCATGGACGGTTCATCTTCGGGAGCCCCATCATGACGAACGGGATCTTCCGGTCGCCGCGCAGCTCCGCAATGACGGCACGAAGCGTCTCCTCGATGTAATCCGACGGCAGCGGCGCCTCGGGCGCTACACAACGCGTGGCATTCGATTCGCCCTGATACCAGAGAATGCCATCGATCGGAAATCCGATGCGCTTCGCCTCACGGATGCCGGCGTCATACATCGCCGCGACGGGCCACCAGTACGCCTCGCTCTTGTCGGCACGGCGGCGCGGATATTCGCGTGCAACCCACGCGCACGGGAAGTCGCCGTTCTGGTCGAGCCGGTGGCGGTTCGTCGCGATCGCGGCGAGATGCGGATAGAGGGGCTTGCCGTCCTTCGCGACGGCGCACATCGTCTGTTCGGAAAGGAACGACTCCGTCGGTGCACCGCCGGCCGCGACATAGAGCATGTTGATGTCCTTGCCCGTCGCTTCGGCGCGGCGAATGGCGAACGAGACGCCGAACGCACTTTTCCGGAGCGCCGTCTCCGGCGAGAGCCGCGTCCAGGACCCGTCGTTGAAGTCCCAGAAAAAGATCGTGATCTTCTTAAGACGCATGAGTTCGCGCTTCACGCGCTCCTTTTCGGCGGGCGTTGCGTTGAATTCGCCCCAGCCCTTCTGCATGTTCGACTGCCCGGCGCAAAGCCAGGTCTCCCGCCGATTCGCCGCCGTCGGCGGCAGGGACGCTTTGCGTCTGGGCTTTTCCGTCAGCGCCCGGAACGTCGTCTCCGCGATGATCCGCGCGCCGTCCGGGTTCGGATGGATCTTGTCGCGGGCCAGAATTTCGTCCATCCGCTCGCGCAGGGGTTCCTGCATGTCGAGGCCGACGGCACGCATCCGGCGGGCGACCTCTTCCAGATCCGCCTGCATCAGGAACGGCTCCAGGCTGCGGTAGAACCGCTGTCCCTCGGCAAGCGGAGCGAGCTTTGTCCAGAGGTAGAGCTTCGCCTTGGGATTGACCTTGCGGTAGTCTCCCAAAAGCGCGACGTAGTCGTCCGCGAACTGTCCGCGCTGGCGCCCACCCGTGTATTCCTTGATGTATTCACCGTTGTCGTTGATGCCGAGGTTGCAGATCACGACATCTGGCTTCCACTCAAGCGCGGCCTTGTGCTCCGACATCCAGCGGAAGCCACGCTTCTCATGTCCCCGCATGGAATCGAGATAGATGCCGCGCCCCGAGTTGCCGAAGTTGCGCACCTCGTATTTCCCCGGGAACTTTTCGTTCAGCATCTTCTGGAGCTGCGCCGGGTACGAGTCCTTCGCGCGGTCAGCGAGACCGTAGCCGTAGGTGATCGAGTCACCGATGCAGGCAACCTTAACGCCCCCCGCCGCCGAAACCGCAATCGCGGCGGCGGCCACTATCGTAATCGCACAAGTTTTCAAATGACCTTGCCTTATTATATTAGTGGAAGAAGAACTTGGCGCCCTTGGCCTTGGGTGCGATCTTCAGCCCATTGGACGTGGCGATCACACGCAGGGACGCATCAAGCGTTTCACCGACATAGATGTTGAACGCCGCATCGCTGAACGTCGGCATCGCACTGGTGGACAGGAACGTATCGCCTGCCGCAGCAGTCGCCGGCAGATAAACCGAAACCGTTCCGCTGACCGTGAGGTTGTTGACGGACAATGTGTTAGAGCGATCGTTCACCTTGAGCGTCGCACCGTCGGAGAGTGTGAGGTCTCCAGAAACCGTACCCGTAACGCCAAGCGTACCGGCAACCGTGACGGTGCCCTTCCACGTACCCGTAAGATCGACCTTCGCCCCGGATTCAACGGTGAGTATCGTATCCTTGTTCGAGTTGTTGCCGGAAATCGTCAACGTGCCCGCCGATGCACCCGGCGCAACCGCAAACTCGTACAGGCGATTATAGCTATCCGCATTTACGGTGCCCGACCACACGGTGTTGGTGGACTGGATGATGCGCAACTTGCGATAGGCATAGTAGTCGCCATAGTTGCCCTGTATCGTTCCGCTGCCGGAAAGGCTGCCAATCTCGAACACATTCGTGGCATGCGAAGTGTTGGCCGCATCGGGCGGCACGACCAGAGACCCCTGGGAAATCTCAACGCCCAGGGCGGTCGAGAGGTTGTTGGTCGGCAAGCCGATCCACGAGGAAGACGAACTGGGCGTCAGCAGGAGGGTGCCCGTTCCCGACACCTTGGCAAAGTCTTTGGCGAAATCGGCCGCCGAGGCCGTTCCAGGAACATTGATCTTGCCCTCGTCGCGCAGTACGACTGGCGTTCCCGCTGCAAGTTGCGCAAGGCTTGCATAGGAGAGCGTACCTGCAACGGTCATTTCCGTTGCTGTCCATGTCGCCGAAGACGGTACGTCCAACATTGTGCCGGACATGACGTAAATCTGCCCATCCTTCGTCTCCGACCATTCAGGCATCTTCTCGCCAAACACAACCACCTTCGTGGTTAGATTGATGTTGCCCGTAAATTCAGACCAGTCTCGAACAACAAACACGGCGCGATTCCCCGCGCTTTCCGATCCTTTGAACGTGCCGCTGCCCTGAAGCTTGTTGAACACCGTGTAGCGCTGTTCATAGATCGAGTTGGCAGAACTGCCGTTGTTGACCCAAAGACCATACTCCGCCCCATCGTTGCTCAACTCAATGGGAACGGCGTTTGTGTAGGCGCCGTTTTCAGTATAAGTCTTGAGCCATCCCTTGATGCCTGTAAGTCTCAAAACCGAACTTGCATTGCCGTATGGATTGGACTCAAACGCCGTGACATCCGTCTTGTTCCTAAGCCACACCGTACCCGTCCACTGCTCGGCACCCGTCACCCACGTTGGAACAGTCGTGGAGGTGAAGGTACTGCCGCTTTGTGTGGGAAGCACACCATTGTAGGCGACCACGGGCTTCGTCACGCCAGAGAAATCAAGCGTCGCCGCGTTGCCGGCCGGCGGATAGAGAACAACCTCACCCGCGCTGACGAAATGCACGGTGGTCGCGTTGAACGTCGTATCGCCCGTGATGGTCACACCATCGGCAACATTCAGCCAGATTTCGCCGGCGCTACCAAAGATGGCGTTGATTTCGGAGACGGCGATATCTTCCGCGATGCGCGACGACGGGAACGTAAACGCAGCGATCTGCTCCGCTGTCAGCGCCGAGGTGAATACGGCGACAGCAGAAATCTTCATACCGGTTTGCGCATTGACACGCGTAGATCCGTCAAGGTCCATGCCGCCGAAGACGAGTCCCACAGGCGACATCCAAGTCCCATACTTTATGCCAGTACTCGATGCATTCAGGCTGCCGTTGCGATAGACGTATGTGCCGGAGGCGGAGTTGTACACCATGCAAATCGTTTGCTCGCCCGTTGTATAGGCCGTAGTATTTTGGGAATAGCTATTTTGCACACCATTTGCAATATAAGGGGTATAGACACCTGCGCCGTTTGACTCGTTCCAGCCTGTCGCGATTCCAATCTTTACGTTGTTGTCGCCGCTGTAGTATCCACCTTCGTCTGAAAGCAATCCAATGAGGCCACGGTAAGTGTTGTCGGTGAGGTTCAATTCCGAACATTTCATGATTACCGTGACCTGTCCGGATGTACCGAAAGCACCGGTGCTCGCCGCCGTCAGCGTAATGGCCTTCTGCGCGTTGTTCGGTCCGATCTGGACATACGCACCGCTTCCGCCCACGGTATTCTGCTCGTTGAGGTTCAGCGTATACGTGTTCGCACCCACGGTACGCGTCAGGGTGTTGAAGTCGTAGTTCTCGGAAGAGCCATCCCATACGACGACGGGAGAAGGCTGGGACGCGAAGGCGTCCGTCGCCGTGTAGGTCGTCACACCCGCAACCGGCTCGCCCGCCGTCACCTTGTAGCCGTTTGCACCGACAACGCCACCGAAGGCATAACCACCAGAATTGTCGATCTTGAACGTCGCCGCGTCGGCGAGATAGACCTTTCCGGCATGGTCTGCCGCAAGCGTAACGACCGTATCGGCATCCGCTTCTGCGAGGGCGTCCTCAAGCGAGGCGTACTTTTCGCCATTTTCGCCACCAATGGTTGCGGCAACCGTACCGGAGAAGAACGGATCAGTCGTACGGACGGCGAAGTTGTCGAGCGCGCCGGTGCCGCTGAAGCCGACTTCGGACAGGGTCGTGCCAGCGGCCATGCTGTAGAACGTATTCGTGCCACCAGCGGTGAACAGCGTCCCGTTGACGCGAATCTGGAAGGAAAACACGTCACC
Organism: uncultured bacterium; assembly: GCA_902779565.1. Classification (GTDB taxonomy): domain Bacteria; phylum Verrucomicrobiota; class Kiritimatiellia; order RFP12; family UBA1067; genus UBA1731. The sequence continues at coordinate 5,413 of CACZCD010000017.1, forward strand.
GGAGACCGCACTGACCGTAAGACGCCCCCAGCTGTTGGGCTCGACGGTTGCGGTGGTGAGTGTGTTCGTGACCGGCGTCGGATCGTTCGCCGACGTGCCGGAGACGACGCAGAGGTTGGAGGTGGCGCTATCGAGGAAGATGACGAACTTGGCATCAGTCGGATACTCAAAATCGCCGTACATCGGCGTGAACTGCACGTAGGAGTCGAAATACGTGTTGGCGGACCGGGCGTCGAACGAGCGCCAGAGCGTGTTCGTGTCGGAATCGACGGCAAGGTACTTTGAACCGAAGTCTGCGAACGGATACGCCGCGGCACCCGAGGGACTGTCACCATTGTAGGTGGAAAGCTCAACAAGTTCGGTAATATCCCCGCTGTCCGGCGTGAAGCCCGAATAAGACGTCTCGAAGTCGTTTGTGGCCAACATGGCCGCGAATGCGGAAGAGGCCGCGAAGCACGCGACCATGACGGCGGAGGCCGCAAAACGGCGCCCGGTTCTCTGCAGAAACGACATAGTTGTATCCTTTTTAGGGTTCAATCGGACGTTGAACGTTGAGCGCCCACCGCAGGCAAAAAACGCACCTCTCCCGAATGGGGGCGCATTGTATCACAACCCCCATCGGCGGCGCAAGTACCCCGCCGGAAAAAATCCGGGAACCGCCCTCCTCTCGATAAGGGGCCATGGCACCGCAGGGCGCGATCAAAAGGCCGAACGGCTACAGCGAATCCGCGAATGCCGAGATGAAGGCGTCGGCGGTTGAGGGCGCGTGGGCGGCTGAGATGAAGTTGCACTCGAACTGCGACGGCGCGATGTAGAGGCCGCGCTGGTAGAGTCCATGGAAGATCCGCGCGTAAAGCGCCGTGTCGCAACGCTGCGCGGACGCCAGATCCCGCACCGGCCCCTCCGAGCAGAAGAGCGTGAACACGCCGCCGAACTGCGACACCCGCACCGGTACGCCCTTCTGCCGCGCCACGTTCATCACGCCCTCGGCGAGCACGCGCGCGGTCGCCTCCATGCGGGCGTAGGGATCGTCGCGTTCAAGGATCTCAAGCGTCTTGAGCCCCGCCGCGACCGCCAAAGGATTGCCCGAAAGCGTCCCGGCCTGGTACACGAGGCCGTCCGGCGCGAACAGATCCATGAGATCGGCGCGCCCGCCGACCGCCGCCAGCGGCAGGCCGCCGCCGATCACCTTGCCGAGCGTCACGAGATCCGGCGTGACGTCCGTAAAGCGCGCGGTGTAGGTGGAAAGTCCGAAGCGGAACCCGTTGATCACCTCGTCGCAGATGAGAAGTGCCCCCGCCGCCTGCGTGAGCGCGCGCAACTCCGGGAGAAAACCTTCAACGGGCGGCACAAGCCCCATGTTGCCGGCGACGGGTTCCACAATCACCGCCGCCACCTCGCCCCCGCGCGCAGCGAAGAACTCCCGGACCGCTGTCAGATCGTTGTACGGCAGCGACACCGTGTGGCGGGCGAAATCCGCCGGCACGCCCGCAGAAGACGCACCGCCCGTCTCCGTCGCCCCGGCCGCCGTCAGCACGCCGCTGCCCGCCTTCACGAGCATGGAATCGGAATGGCCATGGTAGCAACCATCAAACTTCACGATGAGATCGCGCCCCGTCGCGCCACGCGCAAGCCGCACGGCGCTCATCACGGCCTCGGTGCCGGAACTGACCGCCCGCACCTTGTCCATGCCCGGCACGAGGGAGCAGAGCCTCTCGGCGAACAGCACCTCGTTCTCGGTCACGATGCCGAACGTGGTCCCCTTCGCCGCCTGCGCCGACACGGCCGCGACAATCTCCGGATGGGCATGCCCCAAAATCATCGCGCCCCAGCTGCAGCAGAAGTCCGTGAGCGTGCGCCCATCGGCGGCGAACACTTCGGCACCCTTCCCGCCCGACACCACGAGCGGCGTGCCGCCCACGCCATTGAACGCCCGCACCGGCGAATTGACGCCGCCCGGTGTCACGCGTTTCGCCCGCGCGAACCACGCGGCATTTGCTTCAGACGTTTCCATTCTCCGGCTCCTTCCGTTCCGCAATCGCCGCCGCAATGACGGCCTCCGCGCGTTTCAGCGCCTCGTTGAGCGCACCCGTCTCCGCCCGCCGCCAGTTCTTGAGATCGTCAAGCGAGACGGCCCCCACCGACGGCGAACAGTTGGGTGGCATCCCAAGATCCACGACGAGCCGTCCCGGTACCGCCTCAGTCACCACCGGTGCGGCGGCGGAAAGCGCGCAGACGAGCGCGTCGCATGGCGGCAGCGCCTCACCATGATGCACCACCGTCACCTGCCGTCCCGCCAAAAGTTTCGCCACGGCGGAACCGACCGTGCCGCTCCCTAAAACCACGATGCGGGCCGACGACAGATCGAGCTTCTCGGCCAGATAGTCCACCGCCGACTCCTCCACCTCCTTGACATCCAGAAGATCGCCGATCGCGTGGCGCACATCGCGCGAAACGCGCAGCACATCGTCGAAGAAGCCCTTGAGCCGTCCGCTGAGCATGCCGGCGGCGGCGGACGCCTCCAGCGCGTCCTTCACCTGACTGACCACATGGAACTCGCCCGTCCACGCCGATTCAAGCCCGGCGGTCACCTTCACGAGATGGCGGAACGCCGCATCCCCTTCCAAAACGAAATACTCGTTCTCGGCCAAACGGTGGAACCGCATCAGCCGTTTCACGGACGCGACCGCCACACTCCCGTGAACCGCCACCTCTACGCGGTTGCAGGTGTTCAAGACGACAAGCCCTTCCACACCCTTCATCCCGTACAGGAGCTGCGCCATCTCACGGCGGGCCTCCGGCGGCAAGTGATAGGCCGCGCGGCGCTCAACGGGAAGGATTTGATCGGTCGTGCCCAAAACGAGAATCCGCTCCGCGTCCCGCGACTGGAGAAACTCGCCAAGGACATGCCGAAGCTCTTTCGCGTTGGCGCACGAGGCGCCGTTCGTCGAGACGGCGACCGTTGCCCCGGCCGCACGCACGACCGCCGGCGTGGTGAAGTCGCCCTCGGCCCAGTTCAGGTCCGCGCAGCAGCACGGCACGCCCTCCCGCCGCGCATCCTCGAGCACCGCGCGGTTTACATGCTTGTCATCGGTGCAGGCGAACACGACGAAAGCGCCCTTGCAGTCCCCCGGGGCGAACGGGCGTCGCAGAAACGAGGTCTCGCTGTCGTCCGGCTCCGCATCAGGCGCCACAACCGTCACGCGCACACCGCATTCCCGCAGGAACTTCACCTTGCGCTGACCGACCTTGCCATAGCCCACGACGAGCGCCGGACGTGCATCCGCAATGAGATTCACGGGGAGTGTGTTGCGAATCGGTCTCATGGCGCAGCGGGCAGGATACGCAGTCAGCGTACGCCGTTCCAGGCGGCGAAACGCGCCTCGGCGAGACGGCGGTATTTGGCGCCCGTGCCGCCGTTGACGAAGGGATCGATCGAGATGCCGCCACGGGCGGCGAACTTGCCCACGACCTCCATATACTTCGGCTTCAGGAGCGCCGTGAGGTCGTTGTAGATGATGTTCACCACGTCCTCATGGAAATCGCCATGGTTGCGGAAGCCGAAAAGATAGAGTTTGAGGGACTTCGACTCCACGAGGCGCTCCGCGGGAATGTAGCGGATGGTAATCGTGGCGAAATCGGGCTGACCCGTCTTCGGGCAGAGCGTCGTGAACTCCGGACAGGTAAAGGTCACCCAGTAGTCGCGGTTGGGATGCACATTGGGGAACGACTCCAACACACGCGGCGAATAATCAACGGGCACCGGCGATCCGGCGCCCAACGACTTCAACTTTCCAATCCCTTCTCTCACGCTCTCATCTCCATTATCTTCCCGCCCAACAACTCTTCCCTCTTCCCTATTCCCCCATCACCTATTCACTATTCCCTCTTACCTATTCACTAAATTGGCGGAGGGGGGGGGATTCGAACCCCCGGTGGAGTTGCCCCCACACAACCTTTCCAAGGTTGCACCATCGACCACTCGGACACCCCTCCTAATCGAAAAACGGCGCGTATTCTATCAAATCACGCCCCCCAATGCAAGGGTCCCTCCCCGAACGGAACGCGGTGGTCAATGCAGTCCGGTCGCGTTGGCAATGAGAAGATAGTCGTTGGTGAGGATCGTATCCACGCCCATCTCGAGGAACTTCCTCGCCTCCGCGGGATCGTCGGAGAAGAACACGTTGACGCGCAGCCCAGCGGCATGTGCGCGGTCGATGGTGGACTGGTCGAAGTAGGGCTTGAACAGCTGCACCATCTGGCACTTGTGCTGGATGGCGAAGTCCACGATGTCAGGACGCCCCAGATCATGGCGGCTGTTCCCCATGCAACGCGGGATGTTGGGCGCCAGCCGCGCGAGCTGATCCTGGAGCGGACCGCACGATGTCATGAAATAGACATGGTCCTGCGCGTCATAGGCCTCGATCAAACGGACGACCTTCTTCGCCAACGCCTCGTCCCACGCCGTTCCCACATCCTTCATGTGGATGTTCATCAGCATGTGGCAGGAGAGTTTCCGGAGAATCTCCTCGAAGCGAAGAATCTTCAGCCCGGCGAAATGCGGATCCTTCTTCGCGCCGAAGTCGAACTTCTGCAGCTCGGCGTACGTGTGCTCATACACCTTCCCCTTCCCGTCCGAAACGCGATCCAGCGTGGAATCGTGCAGCGAGACGATCTCGCCATCCTTCGTCCACCAAAGGTCGAACTCGATCTCGGCGGCGCCGAGCGCCACCGCCGCGCCGAACGCCGGCAGCGAGTTTTCCGGCGCCACGGTGCTGAAGCCGCGGTGCGCGCAGAGGCGCTTCGCGGGCGCGTCCTTGAACCCAGGGATGATCGCGCTGCCGGCAGGGCGGTACTTCCACGGACGGCGGCCGATCTCGATGTAGGCGGGGTGCGTGTTCGGCGGATTCCCGTAACCCGCCGGCTTGAGGTACTTCTCGTGCGGATCGAACTCCACCGTCAGCGTGCCGACCTTACTGTAGAGGTTGCCGAGAACCTGTCCCATCGGCGAGACGATCATCGATCCGCCGCCGAGCGGGGAATCCAGACCCATGCTCACCGAGGCGCGCACGAGATACGCGGCCGTGTTGTACGCAACGAAGCGCCCGAACATCTCCAACGCGTCATGGCGGTCGCTGCGCTGGTGCGAGCAACCGATGATCACGTCCGGCTTGCGCCGGGCGATGTTGGCGAAGTTCTCGTAGAAGTAGAAGTCGTAGCAGGTGAGGAACGCGTAGCGCACGCCGTCGATCTCCAGGATCTTCGGCTCGGACCATTCCCACATGTATGAGGCGTCAAAGCCCCACTTGCGGTGTTCGCCCGCCGTGAGGTGCTCCTTGTCGTACTTGCCGACGCACGCGCCGGTCTTGTCGAACGCAAAGGTTGTGTTCCGCGCACCGGTCGGCGTGCGATCGAGCGCGTTCACGAACACCGTCGCCTGGCAGCGCTTGGCCGTCTCGGCGCAGAGCGCCAGCAGCGGCTCATGATATTTCTTCGTGAGGGCATCGATCTCCGCGCGGTCTTTCACGCGCGCCTGACGGTCACTCGCCTCGGGCAGCACGATCAGATCCAAGCTCTCGTCGCAGCGCCGGAGCTGATCGAACTCCCACTGCATCGTCGCATCGACATCGGCGACATTCAGCGCGTACGGCGGCTGGAACACGCACGCCTTGAGCGTACGCGAGGGTTCAGGAACCGGCGCCGCGACCGCCGCTGCGACCCAGCACCCCAGAAGAATGACTGTCAATTCCGTTCTCATGCCGCGCAAGTATATCACACTCGCCATCCAACATCAATCACGCCGCCCCGACGCCTCTTGTCTCCTCAGCCCTTTACGAATCCACGGCCACGCTTACGATCTCGCCCACGCCCAGACGCGTTGTCAGGCGGTCTCCCGGCTTGACGGTTTCAGCGGCCCTCACAATGCGGCCCTCCGCGTTGAAAGTAAGCGAATAACCACGCTTGAGCGGACTTCCGGGATCAAGCAGCTCCAGCTTCGCCTGGGCCGTCGAAAGACGACGGAGCCCCTTCGCCAACGACTCCCGCATTGCCGGGAGCAGACGCGGCTCACTCCGCGCGAGACGGCGCTCCGCCGCCGCAACGGCCTCTTTCAGCGCCGGCGCGAGACGCTGCGCGGCGCGGTCAAGACGGGCCGCGACCGGCGTCGTGCCGCTGCGCAACGCCGTCGTCATCCGAAGCTCCAGATGGTCGATCCGCTGCGCGAACGTCTCGCCCGCCTGTTGCGGCGCACGCGCCAGCCGTCTGGCGGCATCATCGATCCGGCGAAGCAGCTTCTCCTTCTCCTGCACCACGATCTCCGCCGCGATGGACGGCGTACCGGCGCGCACGTCGGCGGCGAAGTCGCAGAGCGTGAAGTCCGTTTCGTGTCCCACGGCACTCACCACCGGCACGTGCGACGCGACCACCGCCCGCACGACGCACTCTTCGTTGAACGCCCAAAGATCCTCGATCGAACCGCCGCCGCGCCCAACGATCAGCACATCGGGCTTCCAGTCCGCCGACGGACGGTTGAAGAACTGGATTCCCTCAACGATCTCCTCCTTCGCGCCAGGCCCTTGCACCTTCACAGGATAGAGGCGGATCTCAAGGTTGGGGAAGCGGCGCGTCAGTACCGTGCACATATCGTGGATGACCGCTCCGGCGGGCGACGTGACCACGGCGATGCGATGCGGCAGAAACGGAAGCGGCCGCTTGCGCGCCGTGTCAAAAAGCCCTTCGCCCTGAAGCTTCTCCTTCAGTTCGTTGAACTTCGCCATCAGGTCGCCTTCCCCGGCGATCTTGGCGGCCAGCACCACCATCTGGTAGCTGCCGCGCGGCGCATAGACATCAAGCCGTCCATAGAGACAGACCTTGGCCCCGTCCTTCAGCTGCATGGCCGCCTTGCAACGCGCGAGGGCGCTGGAGAACATCACGCACGAAAGCTGCGCCCCCTCATCCTTGAGCGTAAAGTAGGCGTGTCCGCTCGGATAGATCTTCCAGCCGGAGATCTCCCCCTCGACAAAAATCTTATCAAAGGGCTTGAACAGCCCTTTGATAATGTCCGTCAGCTCACTGACGCCGTAAATCTTTTTCTCCGCTTCCTCGGCCACGCCTCTTGCCTTGCGTTGATGGTTGATAGTTGGCAACGAGGAATAATAGCACAACCGGAAGCGGAGTTCAATCAGAAGACGTAGGTGAGGGAGACCCCGACGGCATGAGAAATGCCGTTGTCGGTGTCGAACTTCACCGCCTGCCGAGTCGCAGGATGCGTGTACGTGACGGATTCGGAGCACATGAACACCAGACCATAGCTGAGCGTAATGTCCACCGGACCATAGTGCCACGCCAGGCCCACGGTGCCGATATGGCGATCACCCGGCGGCAGCATCGTCGAACCTCTGTCCTTCTTCGAGCTGCAGGGATCCATGTCATACACGTAGGAACCGAGGAGCGAGAAGTTCTCGTGGAAATCCCACACGCCGCCGAAACCGAGGCGGAACACGTCGTCCCATCCAAGCTTCGTCACCTTTGTGCCGGTCGGCAAACGGAAATTGAGCGCGGGCATCGAGGACCACTCCGTCCAGGTGAGCGCGGTGCCGAGATGGACGGTCTCCGTCACATCCCAGTTGCCGCCGACGGTGATCGACTGCGGCAGGCGGATGTCGGCGCTGGCCGTGCCGCTCGCGGCATGGTTGACCGCTGCGACAGGCGAACTCATGGTCGAATGCCCCTTGATGGTCGTATCGATGTACGACTTGTAGATCGCGCCCACTGAAATGGCGTCCGTGATCTTGTAGCGCGTGGAGACCTGCCAGCCCCAGTCGCTGAAACCGTTGTCCCCCTTAAGATGGTACTTGCCGCGCGTTGCGCCCACGCCCGTGTACTGATAGGAATACTGGTCGAAGTCGAAGTAGAGCAGACGGAGACCGGCCGAAACGGACCAGTCCTCGGTGATGTTATAGGCCAGATTCGGCGTAAGGGTCAGACCCCTGACCGTCGTCTCCTTCGTGTTCCAGTTCAACGCCCAGTCCGGATTGTAGCGCGTGCCGAGACCGAATTCAGGCGCGAAGCCCAAGCCGAACGTAAAGCCAAACGGAAGCGGCTGGGCGACATGGAAATGCGGCAGCATGAAGCAACCGGGATCCATCTTCGTGCCCGACTGGCTGTTGATGCGCGTGTCGGCCGTCGGATGCTCCGTCACGAAACCGACCGTAACCACCGTGTTGGTGAAGTCGGCAAGGGTCGCTGGGTTGTAGAAGTTGGCGGAGGCGTCCACCGCCTTGCCCATCACAGCGCCACCGAGGGCCGTGCCCTTGGCGGATCCCTCATAGAGCGCGAAACCCGCGCCCAGAGCGGTTGTTGTTGTCAGGGCGGAAACAGCCGCCACCATCATTGCATACGGTCTTTTCATGCGTTTTACCTTTTTTGGCTTAAAAGACAGTGTGACATTATATATCTTTCTGTCACAAGAGTCAAGCGGGTCTGCACAAAAAAATGAAAAAATATTGCGCCTCAAGATTCGGCAACAAAAGCCGTCACTTGAGGGACTTTTCGACGGAGCGGCTGTCTAGCCAAGCCGTGCGCAACGAGGGACCGGCGGCATCCGCCGTGACGAGGTTGAACTGGTAGAGCGCCTCGAACGCCTTCTTACCCGAAAGCCCCTGAAGCGTGAACACGAGCTTCTTGACGGAGGCGGGGCAACGTCCGTAGAGCTCCACCGTGTGCCCCTTGTAGAGATTCTTCAGCAGCCGAGGATACGTCTCGGCCGCGGTGTCGGCCGCGAACACCACGCGCAGATCGGTCAGCACAGGATCGCGGAACGCCATGGCGAGCTCCTCAAGGTTCTTGCCCGCCTGAAGCCGAAGCCCGCTGTGGATGAACGACTCGCCGCGATTGCCCCGCGTGAGAAGCTCGATGAGCTCGCGGTTCGCCTCCTTCTTCACGCCGTACATGTAAACGGAGATGAGGCCGTCGTTGAGCTTCGTGAACCGGGAAAGGATCTCGGCCGTGTCGCTCACGCCCGCGTTCGCGTCGCCGTCGGTGACGACCAGCGCGATGACGGGGCGGGCGGGATCGCGCGGCAGCGTAAGGACCGAGCGTATCACGGAAAAGACGTCCGTCCGGCCATGGGCCGTCAGCCCCGAGAGCCAACGGTCCGCCGCCTCGAACGAAGGCGCGTCGCATTCGCGCCATTCCTGAAAGGCGTACTCAAAGCTGTTGCGGAACGCGACCAGGTTGAAGCGGTCCCCCGAATTGAGGCAAGAACGCAGGATCGACTTGGCGACCTCCCGGCAGCTGCGGATGCGGTCCTTCCCGATGGAGCCGGAGGCATCGATCAGGATGACGGCATCCTTCGGAACGATCGGCAGCGCATCAAGCCCCGTCCGCGGCGAAAGCGTCACCTTGAAATAGCGCCACCTCGCGTCGGCAGGGTCGGTATAGACGGAAAGACCGCAGCGGACGCCACGCTCGGCGGGTGCCGCATCCGGCACCGAAAGGAGCTGCTTCACCGCCGCCTTCTCCTTCTCGACAAATCCTTCGTCAACCCCTTCCAGCACCTTGTTGTTGAAGGTGAACTCCACGCGGGGCGCCGCCCCGGACGACTCAATCCCCGCCATGGCGACAGGCGTGGCGGACTTCGTTTCCTCCATCTTGGGGAGCGTGAACTCCGGCTCCGGCGCCGCTAGCCCCGGCGTCGGAATGAACGACTCCGTCGCCGCAGGGGCGACCGGCACGCTCAACGCAGCGACGGTCGGCGCCGCCGGCGTGCTGGACGGCATCGTGAAACCCGTATCCTGAATCGCATTGGCCGTGGGCAAGGACGGTTTCGGAAGTTCCATCGCCGCCTCGGACGGCCCCGCAAGGATCTCCGGAAGCGCGACGGCAGGTGCGACGGACGCAACTTCCATGTTCACGGTCTCGCTGGCAGGGGCGGGGGAGGCGCCCGTCTGCTCGACCATCGGCGCCTCGCGCGGCGCCGGCACATCCACCTTCGGCTCCGTCTTTACGCGCTCCCGGAACGGATCGCCCTCAAACCGCTTCACCGCCATGGGGGGACGGTGCATCCGCTTCGGTTCCTTTGAAGACACCCCGACATGGCTCATCACCTGCGGTGCCGCAAAGAACATCATCGCCGCATGCAACGCAAGCGAGACCACGATCGCCAGCACGATCAGATCGCCGTGGTCGGAGCTATTCTTCGTCATTGAACAGCTCCTTCAGGACGGTTTCGTAGCCCTTCGCCTTGAGCGCTTCGCCCTTTGCCCGGCAGACGTCGGCAAGCGTCCGGTAGGCCTTCGCACGGGCACGCAACCCCTCAGGCCCCGCATTGCGCTGGATGGCATCCTCCAGCGTCTTTTCCGCAGCGTCGTATTCGCCCTTCCGGTACTCAAGCAGCCCGAGCGACAGCGAAGCCGCCGCCCCCTCCTCCGTGTCGGCCTTGACGGCGAACGCGCGACGGTACGCGGCGATCGCCTCGTCCGAACGGGCCAACCCCTCCAGCGCCTGCCCCTCGCGCGCGGCGGCGACCTGCACGAACACGGGATCACCCGAACGTGCGGTGAGCGCACGTGCACCGGTGAGCGCCGCCTGCCATTCGCCGTTCGCCGCCAGAAGCTTCACGACGGCGGCGAGATGCATCGCCGAAAGACGGTCGGACGCCCCCTTCTCCAAAAGATCCGCATACCGCTTCGCCGCCTGCGCCGTACGCCCCGCGCGGGCATCGGCATCGGCGATGAGCAGGTTCGCCTCGCGTGTCTGGCCAAGCGGAAGCCCGAGCTTCAGCGCCTCCTCCAAACGCGCCGCGCCCTCGGCGTCATGTCCAAGCTGCACGGCGGCGATGCCACGCCAATAGAGCGCCTCGTTCCGGCGCGGCAAAGCCGGGAACCGCTTGAGCGTCTCTTCAAGGGCGAGGTCCCCTGCGCTCCAGTTCCCGGCGCGAAGTTCCGCCAACGCAAGGGCGAAGAGAGCCTCGCCGGCCGCCGGATCCTTCGGCCACTTCTCGGCGATGCGGCGATACTCGGCTTGCGCCGCATCCGCCGCACCGGCCTTCTCATGGACCCAGGCCAGACGCAGCGCATCGGACGGTGCATCGGAGGCCGCCGCCGCGAGTTTGGCGGCCTGGACGGCGGCGGCGGTGTCGCCACGCTTCACGGCCTCGTCGAACCGCGCCCGCTGCACTGGCAGATCGGCCGCCGCACGGTAGCGCCCTTGCGGATGCGTCTCGACATAGCGCGCCAACTCAGCAAGCCCCTGCTCGCGGCGGTCCAGCGCCAGAAGCGACGCACCGCGCAGATAGGAAAGATCGTCTTCGGTCGAATCGCCGCACGCGATCAGACACTCCGTATAGCGGCCGGAGAGGAACGCGCTCCAGGCGCGCGGCGCGCGCACGGCGGCGAGATGCACACTTTGAGGATAGTCCGTCGCCAGCCGCCCGAAAAGGATGGCGGCCTCCTTCCAGCGCTTATCGCCGTAGGCGAGCGTGGCGGCGGCATAGGTCGCCTCCTCCGCAACGGTCTTCTCCTTCGAAAGCGACAGCTCCAAGAAGAGACCTGTCGCCTCGCGGCGATCCTCAACCTTGCTGCTCTTCGCCAGGACAAGCGCGCGCTTGAGCCGCGCGAAAAGCGCATAGCGGCCCTTGGGGTCGGTCTGTTCGCATTCCTTGAACAGGGACGCATCGTTCTTGACGCAGGCCACGCGATAGAGCGCGACGGCACGCATGGACTTCGGGAGGTCCTTCAGGAGCAGCCGCTCGTAGATCGGCACCGACTCCTTCTCGCGGCCGAGCGCCCGGCAGCATTCCGCGATGCGGAACGTGATGTCGGTCTCGGAAATCGTCTTTTCGCCCCGCAGCGCCGCATACTCCTTGATCGCGTCCGAATAGAGCCCCTTGGCGAACATCTTGTCCGCCATCTGAAGCCGATCGGCCGGCGCAAGCGCGAGCGCGGCGGCGAAAAGAAGACCGATGGTCATTTCCCGGCCGACTCCTTCTCCTCAACGGTGGCCAGCGAGAAGTTCCACACGCCGGCGACACGGCAGGTGTCAAGTACCTTCACAAGCGAATCGTAGGAGGTTTCGCGGTCGGCACGGATCACGACCGGCTGACCCGGATAGAAATCCGCGACCTTCCGGAGCCGTTCGCCCAGATCGCTCAGCGTAAGCTTCTTGGCGTTCACGGTGACCGAACCGTCGCGGGCGACATTCAGGATCACCTCGCCGGGCAGACGGCTGGGCGTCTCGGAGGACGAAGCCGCCGGAAGCGAGATCGAGATCTCGCTCTCCCACTGCGAGAACACGCTCGCCGTCACGAAGAAGCACAGCAGCAGGAAGATGACATCGAGCATCGACGTCAACGCGAGCGCGGGGGCCTTCGCCCGGCGCCGATCCCTACCGGAGAACTTCATCGGCCATCTCCTCCAGTTCGGCGACGCGCTTCGCCGTGCGGCGGCGGAAGAACGCATACGCGGCCAGCGACGGGATCGCCACGACAAGACCGAAGATGGTCGTCACGATCGCCTGCGACACGCCCTGCGCGAGAACCACGGGCTTCGCGTTGGCGGCGACATCCGAGGCGATGCCGCCGAACGCGGAGAACATGCCGAGCACCGTGCCGAGCAGTCCCACCAGCGGCGCGATGGCGGCGATGTCCGCCAGCCATTCGACGGAACCATACATGCGGTCGGCGATGCGTCCGCCGGCCGCCGCCGGATCCTTCGCGCGGCGGATGTCTTCCAGAAGATCGCGCAAGGCTCCGCGCCGTTGCGCGAAGAACAGATAGAGACACACCGCAAATGCGATGACGGAAAGCGCGGCCAGCACCCACATAAGTGGTCCGCCGTATTCCCACGCCTGACGAAACGTTACAGCATTCATACTTTTACCCTTTTCTGAAATGACGTGCAGTATATCATATTTCCGGTCCGCGTGCCATTCGCCGGCCGTGCGGCGCCGCTATTTGACCTCCTCCACCAGCAATCCGTCGAAATGGACGGTGCCGGTGGCGTAGAACACCCGGAGATCAACCTCCGGTTTGAAGTTCGCCACCCCCGTCTTGGGTATGTAGATCTCCCGCTCAAGATGCACCCAGTCGAACGAGCCCGAAGCCCCAACGCGCGGGAAGCTCTTCCCCGCGTCCGCCGCCTCGTCCCACCACAGGATGCCCTGCACGCCGCCGCGCCTTTCGTACGGGCGCACGTTCTCACCCTTCGCGAAAAAGGAGACGCGGTAGTGGTGCCCCTGCTTAGCGAGCGGCAGCGCATACTTCACGCAGTGGAACGGCTTGTTCGTCATCGTCGCATCCACCGTGATCGTCACCGGCTTGAATCCCTCCACGAGGTTCACCGGTCTGCGCGCCGCGCGCGCCGCCTTCTCGCGCGCCACCGAAAGGCTTTCGGCATACCCACGCGAATGGCGCGAAAGCCGCTCGAGGATCTCCTCGCGCATGAGCGCGATGCGCCGCGCCTCGAGGGAGCCGGGCGCCACCTTCGCCGCCGCCGCTGTGGCCGTGGCGAGCAGCTCGTCCACCTTCTCCGGCGCGTAGATGTCCGTCCAGATCTCGAACTCGCTCGGCGTGAGGTTCTTCGGCCCCACGCTCGTCATGATCGTCCGTCCGCAGATTCGCCCGAGCCAGATGTCCTCGAGCCGCTCGAAAATCGACTGCATCTCCTTCGCCGCCGGTCCGTACATCAACCGGTAGTGCTCGTCGAGGATCGCACCCACGTCCACGGACGGGTCCCACGCCACACGCGAGAACACATAGACGTTGAGCGCATCGAAGAGGAAGCGGTCCGTGCTCGTCTCGCCGTAGGCGCCCGCGAACTCGCCGGAGAGATACGGCGCGGCGACCTTGTAGAATTCGCCCCACACGCGTGGCGTGATCTGCGGGATGTCCGGCAGGTCGAGCTGCAGGCAGCTGAACTTGCCCGCATACGTCCAGTTGAACACCGCATGGCCGAGCTTCTTCGTCCACTTCTCGAGCATTGCCAGCTGGCTCTTCCCACCGTCAGGCCGACGCATCGCCCATGGTCCCGTGCAGGAGATGTCGATCGCCAGGTTCGGCGGCAGGTCGAAGGAGGGCGGCTCCCTCCACGCCGAATACGAGCTCTGCATCAGGATGGCGTCGATCCCCTCCGCCGTCAACCGCTCCGCATATTCCTTCGTCATCCCCCAGATGAGGTCCGTCGCAAACGACGGGCCGAGGTCGCTGCGGTACGTCGCCTTGCACCGTTCGCACTGGCACGGCCGCCAGCCGTCCTCCGGCTGCACCCCTACGTACTTGCGGTCCCACATCGTGTTCGCCCACCGGTCCAGACCGCGCGACTGCGGCGGCTGTCCGGTCAGGTACGCCTTGATGTCCTGGTAGATGATCTCGCGAAGCTCCGGGTGCGTGAAGCAGAGCCGGCAGTTCTTGCTGTACGGCTTCTGCTCGGTGTCGATAAGGTAACGCGTGCCGTCCTCCTGGAGCATGAAGTACTCGGGGTGCGTCTCCTTGAACCGCCGCCCGTAGCGGAAGGACCTGAACCCGTGGCAGGAGATATACTTCCGCGCCGCGAGACGCAGACGGAAGACGTTGAGCCGCTTAAGCCGCTCCCCCTCCTTCGCGTCTACGCTCTCGTCGTACCATTTTCCGGCGTTGTGGTAGGAGTACTTGCGCTCGGCGAAGGCCGGCGCGTCGGTGAAGTCGAGCTCCGGCACCGTGATCGAATCCCGGCGCGGCACCACCTCGCCCAGTTCGCCCGGGAAGTAGAACCGGCATCCGGCGTACTTTTCGAGGAACGCATACGTGCCCATCATTGTGCCGCGGTCGTAGAGGATGTTGCCCCGGCAACGTCCAAGGGAGATGTCGGCGTCCTCGCCCGCAATGTAGAGCGCGTTCCCGACAGTCTTCATCCGATAGCCGTCGCGCCGCACGTTCGAGATGTCAACACCCACCGCCGCGCTCCAGGCGTTCGTGCCCAGCACAATCGTCGCCTTCGCGGGATTCACCTTGCGCACGAGCGGCACCTTCCGCCCGAACACGCGCGAGAGGAAGTTCGTCATCTCTTCGGCGGCGAGCTGCACCGGGCCGGGCGCCTTCGCCGGAATCGCCACCTGTGTGCTCTCCGGCGTGAACTCCAACGCGGCGAGCGGCGCCGCCGCCAGCGTCGCGCACGCCACAGCAATTATCTTTCCATTCATCCTCTCTCTCCTAACTTCAATCTTTCCTCTAACCACTAACCACTAGCCACTAACCACTAACCACCAACCACTATCCACTAACCACTATCGAATGCTAAACGACAATCCGCCCGCGCCAGAAACTCTCCTCAGCACCGCATCGCCGGGACTCTCCGCGTCAGGCGTGTACACGAAACGGACCTCCTCACTGGCGTCGGACACGATGAACCGCACCATCTGCTCGCCGGTGCCGGAGCACTCATCAACCAGCTCCCCGCCCACGTATGCCGCCAAACTTCCGCCCGGCAGCTCGAACACGATTTGATACGCCCCTGCGGAGAGCATCGTCCCCGCCACCGCACCTTCCGTCACGCGCAACCCGCCCGTCAGGTTCGTCGTCACCGACGGCGAAGCGTAGGTCATCGTGAAGCGCCGCCCGATCGCCGCCGAGAATGTCGGACGCCAATCATACTCCACCGCGCCGATGTCGATCGACCTGTTCAGGATGCGCGGCGTGCCGTACAGGTCCACCTCTCCGGGCGCTTCCGAGAGGATCGACGCATCGCCCCTGTCGGTGCCCAGGAACTTCCCGGGGACCGGGCGATACTCCGAATCGAGCTTTATCGCCGCGGCGTTCGTGAAGATCGTGTTGTACGACTGCTCTTCCTTGATAACCGTCCCGACCATCGACGAGAGAATCAGGCAGTTCGTGCAGAAGAGTCTGCCGCCTTTGCCGAAATAGGACCTTCCGCCAAGGATCACGCTGTTCACAATCGCTCTGTCTTCGGCCGTGCTGTAATAGATCACCTGCGGGCTTCCGCTACCACCGTGATTGGCATTGTTCGCACCGATCGTGCAGCCTTCCAATTGAATCGGATAATGGACCGTCCCGCCACCCACGTTTTTGTCGATGATGCAGTTGAACCAGCTGCAAGAGGATCCGGCCGGCGCGCTTATGTTGTCGGTACGCGTGCCGATGTTCTCGAACACACGGCAGCGCCGCACCAACCCACGATAGATCGGAGCCATGTACGATGCATTGTTCGATACGATGCAGTCCTCCAGCGCCGCCGCGCGTTCTGTCCCCGCATAGAACGCCGCGCCGTATTCCTTGCCGGTCGCATCGGCCATGCCGATTCCGCGCCCGCCGGTGAGCGTGAAGCCGCGCACGACCGAACCGCTCTTCGCGTACACGCACCGCACGGCGTTCGTACCCGTCCCGTAGGTCGGTATGTCAATCTGGTCTCCCGTCGCCGCCGCGCCCACGATGAACGTGCTCTCAGCTCCATCCGTCGATTCCAATGTCACCCCAGCGGGCACCACCACCCTTGCAAGTCCGGTCTTGGTGGTCGCTATCTGCGATCCCTCCAGCTCGCCGTAGGTTCCCGGCGCCACATGGATCACATCACCCGAAACGGCGTTTGTCGTCGCCGCGCGAATCGTCTGCTTCGGCTGGCTTGCCGTGCCGAGGTTCGCGTCGCCGCCGTTCTCGCAGTCCACGTACCAGTGCGTATCGTAGATCGCCTTCACTTCCGTCACGCGTCCCGGCTCGAGCGACGGCTGGAAAGTATAGGATCTCCCCGAACACGGAACCCTCTCGCCGTTCACCTCGAATCCGAGGACCGGATGCGCATCCGTCGCCGTCACGGTGATCGGATCTGCCGTCGTGACTACGTTCGTCCCCGCGCCCGTGCCCGATACCGACATCTTGCCGTCCCCCGTATTGATGACCGTCACGGGGAGCGCAGGTTCGTTCCACACCGCACCAATCCGCACCTTGCCGTCATGCAAGGCAGGGAGCCGCCCGTCAATGTCCGCTGTCAGGTACCGGCGCGCTTCGCTGGTCATCTCGTCGTATGCCACGGCATCGATCGCAGGCGACAGCATGCCGAGCCGGTAGTCCCGCCCGTCCGCATCCGCGAACACCGGATGGTCGTCGGCGAGGCTATAGTGCCAGTTGGCTCCCGTGGTGCGCGACTTGTCCGTAAGGCCGTAGGCGAGGCAGCCGTGGAGACCCGCGCCGCTTGGCTCCAGCCGCTTGCGGCCGTTCGGGTTCAGCGCGTTGCGCATGTCGAACGTGCAGAAGTAGAAGAACGGAGTTTGATCGGCTATCGAATGAGTCTGCGCCGTGCTGTCTCCGATCGTGAAGCGGTTGCCGGCAAACACACAGCAGACATGTTTGCCGTAATGCACGATGTGCTGGTTCGACTCGTTGTCGAGGTACTTCGTGCGCTTGATCACACTCCATGCCGTTCCGGAATATTTCACCGCAACATTGTTGGAGACCACACTGTCGAGGAGGTACGCCCTGTACGCCCCCGAGCAGAAGGCCACCCCGTACTGGTTGTTCTTCCCCTGCTCCTCAGGGGAGTAGCACCCCGTTATCGTGAATCCCTGCAGGTACTGGTATGAGCTTGCCACCAAATAGCCCCCGCTCACTGCGTCTGGGCCCACGCCTCCCGTGTTGGGATCCGGCGCGCCCACGATGAAGGTGTGCTCAGGGCCTGCGGTGGCGATGAAACCGATTCCCTTGTTCGAGTACAGGCGGCGTTTGCACGGATAATCCGTTCCCTCCCCGTACGTCGTCGTAACCCCGTTGCTGTAAACCCCCGGTGCGACAAGCACCACCGGGAATCCCGCCGATGCGCTGCCAGCGGCCGCACCGTCGTTCGCCGCTTGAAGCGACTGCTTCGGGCCGTGGTCCGTGCCTTCCTCATGCGTCGCCGCCGTGCCGTCCCATGCGTCGTTGCCATTCTCGGCGTCGGCGTAATAGACGTTCGAGACCTTGTAGCCGGTCAGCGTATACCATGAGTTGGTAACGGGGGACGGGTCGAGCGCCACGCGCACCCAGTTGCCGTCGCCGTATTGCGGAAAACAGCAAAAAGACTGATAGTCATTGCCGCCTGTCGTCGCGATACAGAAGGTGCGCTGTCCTTCCGCCAAACCAGCCGGGCGCATCTTATAGACACGCAGACCCGCCGGCACCACCAACGTGGCGTTCTTGGCGTAGGAGTTTGTTACGCCGTCTGCGATCACCTCCATCGCCGCGCCGAACTTGATGGTGTTGACCGGTGTCTCGCCTTTGCCAACGAATGCCATCGCCAACGCGGTACACGCCAAAGCGAACCGTGCAGCATGATTCCAGCTCATGGACACCTCCTATTTTCTGACTTTCGGCTACCCGATGCGGAACTCCGTCGTGGATTCGCGCACCTCGCCGGGACGCAAGATTGTGTTCGGGAACTGCGGCTTGTTGGGCGAATCCGGGATGGCGCCCGTCTCCAGCGCGATGCCGCAACGCGGCGAGAGCCTGTCGCTCCCCTTCGCCGGATAGCCCTCAGGAATCCAGTTTCCGGTATAGATCTGAATCGCGGGCTCGGTGGTCCACACCTCAAGCTTGCTGTCGTCCTTCGAGAGACGCGCCGCGAAACGGAGCGTCTGCCCGTCCGAAGGCGGCAGCACCCAGCAATGGTCGTAGCCCTTGCCGAACTTCAGCACGTCGCAATCCGCATCGATACGCTCGCCGATGAGATGCGGCGCGGTGAAATCAAACGGCGTCCCCTTCACCTCGGCAATCTCGCCGACAGGGACCTGACTGGCGTCATACGGCGCGTATTTCTCGGCCGCAACCTCCAGCGTGTGGTCCTCGACGGAACCGCCCGCCTCGCCCTTGAAGTTGAAATAGACGTGCTGCGTCATGGCGACGGGCGTTGCCTTATCGACGGCCTTCATGCGGTAGTTGATGCGCCACACGTTGTCCTTCGTGACGGTATAGACCACCTGCACCTCAACCGTGCCAGGAAATCCGCCTTCGCCATCGGGCGAGACGAGCGAGAGCGTCAGCCCCACGTCCTCCCCCTTCTCAAACGGCGTCACATCCCAGATGCGGTCGTGCCAGCCGCCATCGGAGCCATGCAGCGCACAGCCGATCCCGGCAGGGAAGTTGTTGCACTTGAGCGTGTAGTCCACGCCATCAAGCGAGAACTTGCCGTCCTTGATGCGGTTCGCGTAGCGCCCGATCAGGCAGCCGTAGTAGGCATCGCCGTTCTCCCAGCCCTCCGGACCATCGAAGCCAATTACGATGTCTTGGCCGTTGGGGAGCAGCACGCGGTTCACGCGCCCGCCCCAATCCAGCACCTCAAGCACAAGACCGCCCGCACCCGTGAGGGTGTAGGCGGTCACTTCGCGGCCGTTCTTCGTGCGGCCAAACGGTTTCTTCGAGACCATGTCAATCGACCTTGATGTCGGTGTTCACATTCTTCGAGAAGAAGAGCGCGTAGGAGAAGAGGTACGCAAGGCAGAAGCCCGGCACCACGTAGGAAGCCATGTAGCCGCAATGGTCGGCGATGAAGCTCTGAATGAGCGGGAACACGGCGCCGCCCACAACCATCGTCATGAAGAGGCCGCTGGCGGGGGCGGTGTACTTGCCAAGGCCTTCCACCGCAAGGTTGAACGTGCAGGCCCACATGATCGAGGTGCAGAGGCCGCCGAGCACGAACAGGAGCGCCGTGAGCGGCACCTGCTGCAGGGCGAAGATGGAGGTCACGCTCGAGAAGTTGCCCGTGAACACCGGCATCATCACGTTGACCTTCGTCAGCATCACGCCAAATCCGACCAGCAGGAGCCCGCCGCCGGTCGTGCAGACGAGCAGCGTCTTGGACGACACCTTGCCGCCGATCGAGGAGCCGACGAGACGCCCGACGAGCATCAGGAACCAGTACGTGCCCACCACGGAGCCCGCCACCGCCGCCGGCACGAGGCCGGGCGTGGTCTTGGCCAGTTCGGCGAGAGGACCGTCCTTGAGCCAGAAGAAGAGCATCGAGGGGATGCCGAGTTCAATGCCCATGTAGCAGAAGATGCCGATCACGCCGAGCAGGCAGTGACGGAACCTGAGCGGGGAGAACGTAGGGACCGCCTCGTTCGAGAGGGACTCGCGACCAGCGTCGCCGAACGGCAGGAACGCGATCACGATGAACGCGGCGGCGAAGATCGCCATCGCGATGTACATCACCAGGCTCACGTCCGAGACGCTCACGTCCGCCGTGGTGCCGGCGAGCTTCGCGGCCTCAAGCTTCTTGAGGGCCTCGCCGATGAGCGCGCCCAGCACGATGGGGGCCGCCGTGCCGGCGAGGGAGTTGATCGAGCTGCCCGCCATGTTCAGCTGGTTACCGCGCTTGCCGCCGCCACCGACCGTGTTGAGCATCGGGTTCACGACGGTGTTGAGCATGCACACGCAGAAGCCGCAGATGAACGCGCCCGCGAGGTAAACGAAAAAGTTCGCCGGCACGCCCGCGCACGTCGCCCCCTTCAGCACCACGCCCGAAAGCCACTGCACCAGGATGCCGCCGAAACCGCAGGCGATGGCGATCAGCGCCGTCGTCTTGTAGCCGAACTTCAGGATCATCCGTCCCGCGGGGATGCCCATCAGGAGATAGGCGAGGAAGTTCATCGTGTTGCCCATCATGCCGAGGGCGTTGGATCCGTTGATGCCGGGCTGCGCCTTCCAGACGTCGCCCAAGGGCGCCGCGAGGTTCGTGACGAAACCGACCATGCCATAGAGCGCGAACATCGTGATGATCGCGATCAGGTTCCCGCTTTTCTTCTCTTCGCTCATTTCTATCTCCTCTTGGTTAAAGATGGGGCGTATTGTAGCAGTTCTCCGCACCATTTGCAAGAATTGTTGTACCGCAAGATATTGCTTTTTGAACCGGCCTGTGATACCATTCACGCACATCGCAAGATTATGGTGCGGACGAAATCTAAATGAGCGGGACGATTGAGAGGAACGGGGGCGCAGGAAGCGACAACCGCGGGCGGCGCGTCGCTTTCGTCACCTTCGGATGCCGGTTGAACAAGGCCGAGGCGCTCGACCTTGAGGCGCAGTATGCCGCCGCCGGATGGCAGATCGTCACGCTGAAAACGGGCGTGCGTCCGAATGCTCTCGCCCCATCTGCCCAGCACCCTGATCAATCGCCGCCCGAAGAGGAAGCGCCTGATGTGATCATCGTGCGCGGCTGCTCGGTGACGGCAAAGGCGCAGCGCGACTGCGAAAAGGCGATCGCCCACCTGCGCGCCCGCTTCCCCGCCGCCGATCTCCGCATCACCGGATGCCTCCCCCAAGCCACGCACTCCAGGGACCTCAAACCACCAACTATCAACCATCAACCATCTACCAACTACCAACCATCAACTATCAACTATCATCTGTCCCGCGCCTATTTAAAAGTACAGGATGGCTGCTCTGGGAAGTGCGCCTACTGCATCGTGCCGCAATTCCGCGGTTCGCCCGTCTCGGTTCCGTTCAATGACGTGCTCGCACGCGCGCGCGCGTTCCTCGCCGCCGGCTTCCGTGAGATCGTCCTCACCGGCTGCAACCTCTCGCTCTACCGTTCCGACGGATACGGACTCGCGGATCTTGCCGCCACCCTTGCCGCGCTCGAATCGCCTGGGCACCGCATCCGTCTCGGCTCCATCGAACCAGGCCTTTGCGACGCGCCCCTTCTCGACGCGCTCGAAGCTCACCCGAACATCTGCCGTTTCCTCCACCTCTCGCTCCAGTCGGGATCCAACCCCGTCCTCGCGCGCATGCGCCGTCCCTACACCATTGAGCAGATGGCCGACTTCTGCGCCGACGCCCATCGCCGTCTCGGCCCCCGTCTGGCGCTCGGCGCCGACATCATCACCGGATTCCCCGGCGAAACCGATGACGACCATGCCGCCACCCGCACGTTCCTCTCCCAATTCCCCTTCATCCATCTGCATGTGTTTCCCTATTCGGAACGCCCCGGCACCGAAGCCGCCGCCCTCACCCCTTCCGTATCGGTCGCCGTCCGCCGCGCCCGTGCCAAGGAGCTGGAACGGATCGGCGCGGCCCAACGCGCCCGGTTCGCTGAATCCCTCATCGGACAAGAGGTCACTGTGTGCGTGGAGCGCGATGGGAACGGCCGTACCGATGAATACCTTCGCTGCCTCCTAGCCGCCCCCTCAACCCCCAACCCTCAACCCTCAACCATAAGGCGGACTCTCGTCCGTGCAACCGTCAAAAAATATTTCCCCAAAAATGGCGCGTTATCTGCTACAATACGCGCCATCAACTAAAGGAGGTTTACGACCATGATGACACGTAAGAACAAAAAAGGCCAGACGATGCTGGAGTACATCATCATCGTCGCACTCATCGCCATCTCGCTGATCGCGGTGTTCACCTACTTCGGCAGAGCCACCGCCAAGAAAGTCGCCGGTGCGACCGAGGCCATCTCCTCTGAAGAAGGCACAAAGGCGAAAGATGCCGCCGAAAACATCAACGAAGATAACATCAAGAGACTCGGCGAGACGAACTGACGCGTCGAGAATCGAGGGCTTGCCACGCCGAAGCCTTCGGCGAAGGCGGGTTGAGAGTTGAGGGTTGAGTGTTGAGGGTCAAGCGAAAGCTCCGCCGCAAAAGCGGGCAGACTGCGCTTGAATACATTCTGATATTCGCGCTGCTGCTGCTCGCCGCAGGGACGGCGCATTATTTCATGCGCGCCCCGGCGGACATCGCCATCTTCACGACGGACGTGATATGCTCGGAACGACTCTGACAGCGTTGCGCCGAAAGAAAGGCCAGGCAATGGTCGAAACGACCATTGCCCTGATCTTTGTCCTGATCGTGTTCCTCGCGCTGTTCAACCTCGCCGATCTCACCCGCTCCAAGCTCCTCGTGGAGAACGCCGCCGTCAAATGTGCACGCGCACGCGCGGTGGGCTACAACGACTTCATGCTCCGGAAGATCGCCCGCCTCGCGACCATGCCGGCCGCCGGACGGTGTCTCACGCCTTCAGACGACGGCGCCGGCACGCTCTCGCGCAGCGACCGGTACAACCGCATCGGCGACTACCTCATGAGCGAATACGACGAGCAGGCGGACGCCATCCTCGATTTCGAATACTGGCAGAACGGCGACACCGCAATCTCCGCAACGGAAGGCTCGTCCCCCGTGAGGGCAACCGTCTCGCAGCGCCGTCCACGGCTCTTTGATTTCGGCGTGCTGACCGGTGTCGTGAATCCCGATGCCGACGACCGCGCGACCATCTCCGCCTCCAGCACCCAGGAGGCGCACTACCCGGACTACCTCCAATGAACGGCCGAAAAGGGAAAAGCGGACAGATCGCCATTTTCCTCGTGCTGATTCTCGCGGGGCTGGTTCTGATGTTCGCGCTGAATGTCGACATCTTCACGTCCGCACGCTCCAAGATCCGGCTCCAGAACGCCGCCGACGCCAGCGCGCTCGCGCTCGCCCGCTGGCAGGGCGCCACGCTCAACCTGATCGGCGACCTCAATCTCGCGCATCTCGCCGCCGTGTGCCAATCGAACCGGAACGCCATCGCAGGCATCGTCGCGCTTCAGCAGCGACTCGCGTTCATGGGTCCGACCGTCGGGTTCAAGGCCGCCAACGATCTCGCGAACGAGAACCGCATCGCGATCTCTCCCGACATGACGCGCGCCACGCGGCTCGTCGCGGATTTCATGGATGACGGCTACCGCCGCATGCTAGAGGTCGTTCTCCGGGACGGCATCCGCGCCGGCGTGGACAACGCCTCCCTCGTGAGGGCGGGCAACGTCGATCCGCGCGTCGATCCCGACTTCTACGCCGCCATCCGCTCGAAAGACTTCCGTACGCTCTGCCTCCGCTACGCCAACGGCGCACACCAGCTCCCGTCCATTCCCGCCGGCGCACCCGATCCCGAAGAGATCCTGCTCTCCGGCCACAACGCCTGCTTCGGAAGTGTTGGGATCGGATGGGAGAACGGCGCGGGATACGCCAGGCGCATCGGCACGCTCGCCGATTTCGCGCGCGACTGCGGAATCGACGAGCGGGACATCAACGAACCGGGACTTCGCACGAACGCCAACCTCTTCGCCGAATGGAGCTGGTGCATCTACGACGCCAGCGAATGGCGCGAGCTCCCGGCGGAGTTCAGCTTCTCCCGCTTTCCGTGGCTCTCGCCGCTCCGCGAGGAATACAACACGAGCGGCGGCAGCGCGACGATCCGCGTGGAGGGCGCCGTGGCCCTGACGTCCGTCGCCGCGCAGACGAACGCGATCACGGCGCAGGCCGCCGCCAAGACGCTGGGCCGCGTGAACGGCATGAACGTCGCGAAGATCTCGCCACCGCTCGTGCTGCCGGCCTTCCCGCGCGCGCGGCTTGTGCCGTTCGGCGTGGGCGCCGCCGGACGATATGGCCTATCGAACATCAACCACGTCCGTTCCCTTCTCGGCCTGCTCGGGCGACAGGGCGGCGCGTCGTCTTACTTGAGTTTGCTGGAGATGTTCAACAGCGAAGGATTCCGCAGCGCCGCCGAGAAGTGGTATTCCGACCACGGACACACGGATGCCGATGGATGCCACCCGCCCACACGAGGCGGCACGGAACGGGGAGGAGGCACGCCCTATGGCATCTGATCGGCGGCAACGTTCCGGACAGGCGATGACGGAGTTCGTGATCGCGATCCTCGCCATGATCCTGATCATCCTGGCGATGGTTGAGTTCCTGCCCGTCTTTCTCGAGAACATCGGCTTGCTGAAGGAGGTCCGGGAGGAAGCAGGCACGGCGGCGATCGCCTCGGACGCAGGAACGTCCGCCGCCGACCGGCAGGACGAGTTCCGCACCGACATCCCCGAATTCCTGATCGATAGCGACAACACGTCCGGCAACTACTCGGAGAAGCTACGCCTGCCCGCCGCCAATCTCGCGGACGGAGAATTCGTCCGCATCCCCAACATCGCCGGCGTGACGGAGACGCTACGCTACACCAACCATGACGGGACATCGGAATTTCTCTCGGCACTTTGCCCTTCTCCGCCGAACCAGGCGCTGGCCAAGGCCGAGGGCGCGCTCTCCGGCGCAGGATGGACCCTTCAGGAGATCCGCGCCGACGATGCCCGCATCTTCACGATGGGTGATGCCGCCGCCCCTTCCGCCGTGGCGGCCGTCCACGCCCGAAGCACACTCGAAGAAGACGGGCAAACGGTCCTCACCGTCATCGCCCGCTCCGCCGGCTCCAACCTCTAAACTCCAAACTGGAAACTCTAAACTGGAAACTCTAAACTGGAAACTCTAAACTCACCACTAACCCCCGAAATATGATACAATAGCGCCATGAAACAAAAAATCGTCTTGATCGCCGCCGTTGTCGCCGGGCTTCTCGCCGCCGTGCTGACGCGTTTCTATCTATCCTCCAAGGATGCCGAAATTGACGCCATGAAGGCAAAGTTCAACGCACGGTTCGGCGATATGGAGGTGCTCTGCTATGCGGAAAGCGTGCCGAGCGGCGCAATCCTCAGCAAAGGCATGCTCGCCACGAAGGTCGTTCCGAAGGCCGGATTGCGTGGGCAGGCTCTCACGATCGAGAACCTCGGCGATGTCCTGGGGCGGAAGATCCTATTCAGCCACAACAGGGGAGACGTCCTGTTCTGGGCGGACATCGAAGGCGGAAACCCGCGCGTCGAAGGGTTGGCGGCCGTCGTCAAGAAAGGCATGCGCGCCGTCTCGATCAACGCCTCTGGCGCCGCGGCGGTCACGGGCATGGTGAACCCCAACGACCATGTAGACGTGATCGGCACCTTCACGTTCCCCGACGAATCGGGGAATCGCGATCAGGCGGCGCTCGTCACCTGCACGATCCTGCAGAACGTGCTGGTGCTCGCCACCGGCAAGATCACCGCCAAAAGGGCGGGACGCGACAATACCGGCACGCCGCAGGGAGCCTATTCGACGGTCACGCTCGAGGTGACGCCGCGTGAAGCCGAGATGCTCGCGTTCGCCGAACAGATGCGCGGACGCCTCTCCCTTTCGCTCCGCAACCGCAGCGACGTCTCCTACGAGAAGGAACTGCCGCAGGTCGATTTCGCGAAGATCCGTTCCGAGATCGAGGAGCTCAACCTGAAACGCCAGCAGCGGATGGGAAAGTAGAAGGTCACTCATGACGCTCACACTCCTAAAGCCCGGCGAGGCGCGTCCCGTCACCGAGACGCTTGCGGACGGCGCCTACATCTTGGGACGGGGGAAGACCGCGCGCATCCAACGTCCCTTCTCCGACGTCTCGGAGCGCCACGCACTGATCATGGTGCGGAACGGCAAGGCATCGGTCGAAGATCTCAAGAGCGCCAACGGCACTTACGTCGATGGAC